>JAHBAD010000002.1 GCA_018385395.1 Treponema sp. | reverse complement strand
GATTGCCCAATTCACTGAAGTACAAATTCCTCCAGAAACCCTTTTTACACATCTTTCATTTACGCATTTTTCTTTGATAATGAGCGTTGAGGACGGTCTTGCCCGTACTTTCTATGAGCTTGAAACAATAAAAGGAGTCTGGACAGTCCGCGAGCTAAAGCGGCAGATTGAAACGAATTATTTTGAGCGTTCTGCAATCAGTTCAAATCCGCAGAAAATGAGCGAGTAAAAGAACTTGTGGAGTACACAAAAGAAGGTATTGATGAAAACCTATTCGTGAAAAAGTACAAGCTTGCACTTCCAAAAGAATCAGAACTTACCAAATGGCTTAAAAACGAGGTAAAGAATCTTGGAGGTCCGTTAAATCAGTGAGAAATGCGTTAGGGATTGTAGCACCGGCGAAGCCGTACTTTGCGAAGCAAAGTATGAAGCGATAGCGAAAGTGCGCAAAGCCCGGCGGCAGCTCTGACTGCCGTCAGGCAGGCGAAGCTGACGCAACGCCCAGAAAAGCGAGGAAATAAATAAAAACAGTTTTATACATCAACGGAAAGGGTGGAAATGCATCTGAAAGTACCCACTAGAAAAACCCTTTCCAGTGTACCCACTAGAAAAACTCTTTCCAGTGTACCCACTAGAAAAACTCTTTCCAGATTGCAAAGTGAATGGTCTGAATGTATAATGCGGAAACCCTTGGCTCATAACTCCCTTAAGTTCATTTGTTATGGAAGTGATTTTTTCAGCCACTCCGCTGCCAATATGACGCATCTCCAGAAGGAAACTTTCAAAAAAGCTTCGTGTCATTTGGTTTGAATCTGCCATACAAAAAATTTACTCCATAAAAATATTGCCGTCAATGTTACCTTATCTGCACTTATTATAATTTTTTGTTTCTATTTATAGTATTAAATTTATTGAATTCTGTTTTTTGTTGATTTATAATGGTTTCATTCATTTTGGTTATATTAAAAGGAGACTATACAAATGAAAAAATCACTGTTATTGGCAGCCGCACTTCTGACTGCAACAACTGCTTTCGCAGCACCAAAAAAAGCAAAAAAAGCTAAAAAAGCAAAACAGATTAAAATTGGTGTAATCCAGCTGGTTGAACATTCTGCTCTGGATGCAAACTACAAAGGATTCGTAGACGGACTTGCAGCAGCAGGTTACGTAGACGGTAAAAACATCAAAATTGACTATCAGAATGCTCAGGGTGAACAGGCAAACTGTGTTACAATCGCTCAGAAATTCGTAAATGACCGCGATGACATGATTTTCGCTATCGCAACTCCAGCAGCTCAGGCTGTTGCAAACCTTACACAGGATATTCCTGTTCTTATTTCTTCAGTTACAGACCCAGAATCAGCAAAACTGGTTGCATCAAACACTCTTCCAGGCGGAAACGTAACTGGTACATCTGACCTTACACCATGTGCAGCTCAGATTCAGCTCCTTAAAAAGACTCTTCCAGAAGCAAAAACTGTTGGTATGCTTTACTGTTCTAACGAACAGAACTCATTCTTCCAGATTGCTCTTGCAAAAGCAGAATGTGACAAACTTGGTCTCAAATATGTCGACTACACAGTTTCTTCTTCAAACGAAATCCAGCAGGTTGTTCAGTCTGCAATCGGAAAAGTAGACGCCCTCTACTCTCCAACAGACAACATGATCGCTGCAGGTATGGCTACAGTTGCTCAGGTTACAACTCCTGCTAAACTCCCGGTATTCTGTGGAGAAGAAGGAATGGTAAATCAGGGAGGGCTTGCAACATACGGTCTGAACTACTACGAACTTGGAAAACAGACAGCTGCTATGGCTGTTCGCATCCTTAAAGGAGAAGCAAAACCAGCTGATATGCCAATTGAATACCTTGAATCTTGTGACCTTTATGTAAACGAAGAAACAGAAAAAGCAATTGGTGTAACTGTTCCAAGAAACTAAAAAAAATTCTATAATATTATAGAAACTACGTAAAAAAACGTGGGACCATATACTGCTGGACCCGCGTTTTTTTTTGTAAATTATAAAAATTCAGGATTTTTTATTATGGGTATTTTGCTTGCTATTCAGGGTGCTGTTTCTCAGGGTGTTCTCTGGGGAATCATGACACTTGGTGTATTCCTTACTTTCAGAATTCTTGATATTGCTGATCTTACAGTAGACGGAAGCTTTGCTACAGGTGGCGCCATTTGTGCCGTTCTTCTTACAAGAGGAATGAATCCTTACCTGACACTGATTTTTGCTTTCTTTGCCGGAATTCTTACAGGCCTTTGTACAGGCTTCATGACAACAAAACTTAAAATCCACGTTCTTCTGGCTTCAATTCTTACTCAGATTGCCCTTTACTCTGTTAATATCCGTATTATGGGTAACAAAGCCAACATCCCGCTTCTTGGAACAAAAACAGCTATGAAACTGTTCTCGGGACTTTTCAAAAACGTAAAAATGACTGTTACAACTTCATCCCTCATTATCGGGGTAATTTTTGTAGCAATCCTCGTAGCAGTTATGTACTGGTTCCTTGGAACAGAAATCGGTGCTTCCCTCCGTGCTACAGGTAACAATGAAAAAATGGTTCGTGCCCTTGGGGTGAATACAGATACAATGAAAATTATGGGGCTTGGTCTTTCAAACGGTCTTGTTGCCCTTTCAGGTGCCATGGTTGCACAGAGCCAGGGTTACGCCGATGTTCAGATGGGCGTTGGTACAATCGTTATCGGGCTTGCTTCCATTATTATCGGTGAAGTGATTTTTGGAAAACGCTTCGGTCTTTGGTGGACATTAATCAGCGTTGTTCTTGGTTCTGTTATGTACCGCATCGTAATTGCAGTTGTTCTTCAGCTTGGTCTTAAATCAACTGACCTTAAACTGCTTACAGCACTTATCGTTGCCGTGGCACTTTCAGTGCCAACATTCAAGGCTAAAGTTTTCAAAAAGAAAATCGGTGTTGCTGTAAATGATGATGAAAACACACGCCATTCAAATGTAATCAACAAACATCAGGATAAAGAAGCCGGTAAACTTGGCGACAACGAATAAGGGGGAACGGACATGCTTAAACTGACAAACATCACTAAAACATTCAATCCGGGAACCATTACAGAGAAAAAAGCAATCCGCGGTATTGATCTTGAAATTGAAGACGGAGACTTTATCACAGTTATTGGTGGTAACGGCGCCGGAAAATCAACTCTTCTAAACCTGATATCAGGTGTTCACATGGCTGACACAGGTTCCATCACTCTGGACGGCGAAGACATTACAAATCTTCCTGAATACAAACGCGCAAAATATCTTGGCCGCGTTTTCCAGGACCCAATGATGGGAACTGCCGCCAACATGGAAATTGAAGAAAACCTGGCCATGGCTTACCGCCGCGGAAAAAAACGCGGTCTTGGCTGGTACGTCAAAAATGAAGAAAAACAGGCTTATATCGAAAAACTTAAGCTTCTGGACCTGGGACTTGAAACCCGCGTTCATTCAAAAGTAGGACTTCTTTCAGGCGGTCAGCGCCAGGCAATCACACTGCTTATGGCAACACTTCAGAAGCCAAAGCTTCTTCTTCTTGATGAACACACAGCAGCCCTTGACCCAAAAACTGCCAAAAAAGTTCTTGAACTTACAGAAGAATTCGTAACACAGGATAACCTTACCACTTTCATGATTACTCACAACATGAACGACGCTATCCGTTATGGAAACCGCCTTATAATGATGAAAGACGGACAGGTAGTTTACGATGTTCGCGGCGAAGAAAAGAAAAACCTTACAGTTGCCGACCTGCTGGCAAAATTCAGCATCATCAACGGAAGCGAAGGCGCCAACGACAGAATGCTGTTGAGCTAAAACTGGTTCATTTCCTTAAAACAAAAGGCGGTTTGTACTGCAAATGTCAGTACAAACCGCCTTTTGTTTTACTTTCCGCTGTTGCGTTCGTAGAAAACTCCGTCTTCATAGCCCTGAATGGTTTTATCCTTTTCTGCCATGTCCAGGCGCTTCATAGCCCACATACAATATTCAGGGTTTATTTCAGAACCAACAAAATGGCGTCCAAGCTTCTTTGCCACAACGGCTGTAGTTCCACTACCCATAAATGGATCCAGAACAAGGTCGCCGGGGCGGGAACTTGCAAGAATCAGCTTTGCAATAAGCTTTTCGGGTTTCTGTGTCGGGTGATCTGTATTTTCTGGCATAGACCAGAAAGGAACCGAAATATCATCCCAGAAATTTGAAGGGAACGTAAGGCGAAATTTGCCTTCGTCTGTGTCTTCCCAGTCTTTAGGCTTTCCGTTCTCCTTGTATGGGGCTATTACCCGGCGCTTCTGCTTTACAGCTTCCACATCAAAATAATAGTCGTCAGTTACCGTTGCAAACCAGATATCTTCTGTACAATTCTTCCAGTTATGTGCAGCCCCACGGCCTTTTTCCCGCTGCCATGTAATACGATTCTGCGTTTTAAGGTACTTTTCACACATTTTGTACAACGAATTTGAGCATTTCCAGTCACCGCAAAGATAAACGCTTGCTGTATCTTTAAGTAAAGGAATCAGCTTTGGGAACCAGCTTTCAAGGTATGCTTCGTAGGCTTCATCGCTCCGCCCGCCGAATTTCATTTTCCCGAAGTCTTTTGAAAGATTATAGGGCGGGTCCAGGATAAGAAGATCAACAGATTTTTCAGGAAGGCTTGCCGCAAGATTTTCCAAAGTATCATTAAAAATCCGGTCCAGAAAATCACTTTCCAGAAGCTTACCCTCTCTATCTTTTTTCACTGGACACAGCTTGCTCTCATAAAAAGCTTTTTCTTCCTCAGAAATTGTTACTGTTCTATTTCTTGGTGCCCGTTCTTTTCCTGTCATCATATCTTCCTTTTTCTTGTCGCCGGGACCTGTTTCTGAAAACAATTGCAGTCCCATACAATCCTATTATGAATTATGAATTGTGCATTGTGAATTATCACTATACAACATTTTCCTACTTTATTGTATCATTATTTTCATGACACATAAAATGATGGAGCTGCAGAACCTGGCAGCAAAAAACGGACCGCTTTGCGTTGGACTGGATACTGATCCTTCTTACATCCCTGAATCAGTTTTAAAAAAATATTCTTCTGCCACAGAAGCTGTTCTTGCTTATAACAAAGAAATTATCCGCCGTGTAGCTGCAGACAAATCGGCCTGCTGCTGTAAAGTTCAGATTGCTTACTACGAAGCCATGGGACTTGAAGGCATGAAAATCTATGCCGAAACAATTAAAGCTGTAAAAGACGCAGGACTTATCTGCATTTCCGACATCAAACGGGGAGACATTGCCGCAACAGCCGGAGCTTATGCCAGCGCTCATTTCACAGGCGACTTCGAAACAGACATCATCACAATCAACCCTTACATGGGCTTTGATACACTTAAACCTTTCACAGAATACTGTGCACCAGAAAAAGGCGGCAAAGGCGCATTCGTTCTCCTTTGCACTTCTAACCCTGGCATGGTAGACATTGAACATCAGGAACTTAAAGACGGCTCACTTCTTTTGAACCGCGTTGGAACAGAACTTGAAAGAATCGGAGAAGAATGGAAAGCAACTTATACCGACCAGACATGTGGCCCGATTGGTGCTGTTGTTGGAGCAACACAGGCTCAGGATGCAAGAAAACTTCGCGACCTTTACCCTAACACTTTCTTCCTTATTCCAGGTTACGGCGCTCAGGGGGGTGCCGCAGAAATTGCCGCAACACTTTTAGACAGAGCCGGAGGTACAGTAAACTCAAGCCGCGGAATCCTCTGTGCTTACAAAAAAGATGCTGACTTTGCTTCAAAACTTGAAGCCGGTACACTCACAATGGACGACATTGCAACAGCCGCCCAGAAAAATGCCTTATTCAGTAAAAACGAATTAAACTCTTTTAAAAAATAACAATGGCACCCCGCAGGCTGGCGCCTGCGGCCGGGCTGCTACGGGTTCGCTAACGCTCAGCCTCCTCGCCGTCAGGTAAAACCTGCCGGCTCCGGTGGCCGTTAAAACGCCCTCCGCATCCCTGGTGCAAGGAGCACAACATGTTCGGAAAAAAAGACAAAGAAGAAAAAGCTAAAAGTCCATGGGACGCAGTAATGAACGATGATGAAGAGGAAATGATTGAAGAATCAGTTCCTGAATGCAACATCGACTTTGTTCACGGTTGGAAAGAACTTGTAGGAAAGCGCCTTATTCACAAGGACTACTGCATTGTTGTTTTAATTGTTTCGGCAGAAGAACTTTCAAAGAAAAAGAAAAACGGTCACTGCCAGCACGAATACACAATCCTCCACAAAGGACAATGCAACGTTATTACAGATGATGACATTGCATCAACCTGGGATTTACTGGACTAAAACCTTAAGACATTTTCCAGCAGGCACAGAGGTGTTCACTGTTCTGTGAATCTGCTTTCATAACCGGATTTTCTTTGCGACATCTGTCTTCGGCAAAAGGACAGCGTGAAGCAAAAGGACATCCGGTTATTTTTTTTGAAGGATCCGGAAGGTCGCCGTGAAGAACAATTCGGTTCTCTTCTTTCTGATTTATATTGTAAGCGGCGCTGAACAAAGCCTTTGTGTAGGGATGAAGCGGATTTTCAAGAATATCTTTTACAGGTCCCTGTTCCACAATATGACCAAGATACATTACAAAAATCACATCGGCAACATACGAAACTGCGTTCAGATTGTGGGAAATAAAAAGTGATGTAAGCTTTAAACTTTTCTGAAACTTTTTCAGCATATTCAAAATCTGAGCCTGAATCAGAACATCAAGAGATGAAACAGCTTCATCCAGAACCAGGAACTTTGGATTCAAAATCATGCTTGATGCAATGCAAACACGCTGGCGCTGACCACCTGAAAGTTCCGAAGGATATTTTTCCAGAACGCTCAGGTCCAGTCCGCACAAAGTTCTGATTTCATTTACGTAGCCTGCCCTTTCCTGTTTTGTTTTTCCAATTTTATGAATAATCAAAGGCTCTTCAATAATCTGAAAAATCTTCATTCTCGGGTTCAGGGAATCATAAGGATTCTGAAAAATCACCTGAGCTTTTTTCCGGAAAGCAATTTCTTCTTCGCGGGTCATTTTTCCGCAGATTGATTTTCCTTCAAACTTTATGTCGCCTTCTGTGGGTTCCAGAAGCTTTACAAGCATTTGTCCCAGGGTAGATTTTCCGCATCCAGATTCGCCTACTAAACCGTAAGAAAGGCCCTTTTGTAAAGACAAATTCACGTTTTTTACGGCCTGAATCTTTCTGCCGTCTGTACGTTCGTAAACCTTGCTCAGGTTCTCAACTGAAAGAAGAATGTCTGACATTATGCATCCTCCTCTGTAAATTTTCGGCTTACAAGATTACATCTAACCCCGTGATTTTGTGTTACATTTTCCATATTTGGAGCAAAAATTACGCATTTTGTATTACATTCAGGACAGCGTTCTGCGAAACGGCATGTAAGACATTTTCGCTCTGAAAGAGACGGCACAATACCATGTAATACAGGAAGCTTACGGTTCCGCTGGTTTATGTCAGGAATAGTTCCAATCAAAGCTTTTGTATAAGGATGCAAAGGATTTTTCAAAACCTCTTCCGTTTCACCCTGTTCAATAATCTGTCCGGCGTACATAACATAGATGCGGGAACAGAGCTTTGAAACAACGCCAAGGTCGTGTGTGATAAGCAAAAGGGAAGTTCCTGTTTTTTCTTTCAATGAAATAAGGATTTCAATAATTTCTGCCTGAACAGTTGCATCCAGAGCTGTTGTGGGTTCATCGGCAATAAGAAGTTTCGGATTGTTCATAAGACTCTGGGCAATAAGAACACGCTGCATCATGCCGCCAGACAGATCCTTCGGAAAAACATTCATGATTCCTTCGGCGCCCGCAATTCCTACAAGGGTCAGATTTTCCACAGCCTTTTTATGAGCTTCAACTTTCGTCATGCCGTGAGCAATTCCGGTCTCCATAATCTGCGGCCCGATTTTCATAAGGGGGTTCAGGGCACTTAACGGATCCTGGAAAATCATGGAAATATCATTTCCCAAAACTTTCTTATATTCTTTTTTCGAATGTTTTGTCAGGTCCTGACTTTTTCCATCTTTTCCATCTGAAAACAAAATGCGTCCTTCTGTAATGCGTGCATTTTCAGGAAGCAGATTTGTAATGCTTAAGGTAGTCATTGTTTTTCCGCAGCCCGACTCGCCTACAAGGGCAACAAATTCTCCCTGCCCCACTTCAAGATTTATGTCATCAAGAACCGGAAGAATTTCCTTTTTCTTAAACAGGGATTTGTTTTCAAAAACAACGCTTAGGTTTTCAATTTTCAAAACAAGGTTTTCAGAAGTGATTTTCATGTTAATGTTTATTCACCTCCGAAATGCCGTCACCCATAAAGTTGAATCCCAGGACCATCAGAATAAGCATAATGGCAGGAACCAGAACAGAATAAGGCGACTGAAAAATAAAACGCTGGCTGTCAGAAAGCATCTGACCAAAGCTTGGATTCGGCGGCTGAATTCCAAGTCCCAGGTAACTGAGTCCGCTTTCACTTAAAATTGCCAGTGAAAGATTCAGATTTGCTGTTATCAGAACATCACTCATAACATTTGGCAGAATATGGCGGAAAATAATTCTGAAACTTCCAGCGCCTTTTGCCACACTTGATTTCACAAAAAGTGAATTCTTATATTTTATGAATCCGCCGCGGACAATGCGTGTCATCCGCGGAATACTCATAATGGTCAAAGCTAAAATTGTAATGTTTATGCGGGCGCCAAGAACGCTTATGAGCATAAGGGCCAGAAGAATGCCTGGGAATGCCATCTGAGTTTCTATAAGTTTTGAAATAACTGCATCCACCCATTTTCCAAAATAGCCAGCCAGTGCGCCAAGGACAATGCCAATAAGGGAACCAAAAAGCATTACACAAAGTCCAACAAGAAGGGAGTTCCTGGTTCCCACAATAAGCCGTGAAAAAACGTCACGGCCAAGGTGATCAGTTCCAAGAAGATGTTCGGCTGACGCTTTCTGAAATTTGTTGAATGCATCTGTTGCCGCCGGATCGTATGGAAGAAGAATCAAACCGATAACCATAAAAACTACAATCATTGAAACAATGACAAAGCCCGCAAGAAAAGTTTTGTTCTGGAAGTACTTTTTCACTTGCGTACCTCCCGGGTTCTTGGGTCAATCACGTGGTAAAGAATATCAACAATAAAGTTCACAGAAACAGTGATTACTGCCAGGTAAAGAACAAGGCCCTGAATCAAAGGGAAGTCGCGGCTTGTTATAGAAGTTGCTATCAAGCGGCCGATACCCGGTAAAGAAAAAACATTTTCAATGATGATACTTCCGCCAAGAATATCAGTCACAATGAGACCCAAAGTGGTAACAACGCAGATAAGACTGTTGCGCAGAATATGAACGAATACAATACGTCCTGTACTCAAACCTTTGCTCCGGGCTGTTCGAACATAGTCCAGACTTTTCTGCATGGTAAAATCAGTTTTCAGATAGCGGGCAAGAATTGCACTGGAACCGAATGAAAGTGACAGGGCGGGAAGAAACATTGTCCTTAAGCTCTGAAGCGGATTCTGAAAAAAAGAAACATATCCCATGGAAGGAAAAAGTTTCAGAATCACAGTAAAAATCATTATAAGAAGGATTGCCGTACAGAAACCCGGTGTTGAAAGCCAGATCTGGTCAAATACTTCCAGTATCTTTACTGATTTTTTTCTGGAATACTGCCCCATTACAATTCCAAGTGGCAGCCCCATTAAAACAGTCAGAACAAGAGAAAAAAGCCCCAGAGAAAAAGTAACACCGAATGCTTTTGAAATGATTACTGAAACCTTCTGGCCGTAGCGGTAGGAATATCCCAGGTCGCCGCGTAGCACACCGGTAATCCAGGAAAAATATCGGAAGTAAAGCGGCTGGTCCAGATGGAATTCTGCTTCCAGTGCCTGGATTTGTGCAGTATCGGCATCCGGACCAAGAATTGCCAGGGCAGGATTCCCCGGCAGAATATTGAACGTAAAAAATGTGATAAGGGTTACAAGAAAAATTGTAATCAGAAGACCTGAAATCTTTTTAATGTAAAACTTCACCTTATCCATTATTTCTTATTATAGAAGATTTTACTCAAAATAGTAACTTGAAAGGTCATAGAAAACTACAGGATAACATACATAACCTTTCACATTTTTCTGAGTAAGAACTGCATTGTTCGGGTCACAGATGAATACAGCAGGTGCATCTTCTGCCAGGTATTTCTGACATTCCTTGTATTTTGCTGTCTGTTCTTCCTGAGTCAGAGCACTAAAAGCTTCATCAAATGCCTTGTCAAAAGCAGGATTCTTGTAATTTACGAAGTTACGTTTGTATGTTGAGTAGTAACGTCTAAGAATATTGCTTGGTTCAAGTTTACCACCAAAAGCGATTACAGAAGTTTCATAATCTTTCTGTGTGTAAACGCGGCTGAGCCAGGTTGTCCATTCAATACCTTCAATTTTTGCTTTAATTCCAATCTGTGCCAGATTGTTTACGATAACCTGAGCTGTGTCCATATGAGCCTGATAGTTTGAAGGAACAGTAATTGTCATTTCAAATCCTTTTGGGTAACCGGCTTCTGCAAGAAGAACCTTTGCACGGTCCGGATCATAAGGATTTACATTCTTCAGTTCATCATTATAGTAACTTTTCATGATTGGTGAAAAGTTCGAATAAAGTTCTGTTGCACTTGAATCCATTACACCGGCAATAATTTCTTTTTTATTTACTGCCATAGAAATTGCCTTGCGTACGCGAATATCATCGAAAGGTTTTACAAGATTATTCATGGCAAGAATCTGAACCATGTTCTGAGGTGTGTTTACAAGTGTGAAGTTTGAAGACATTGCCTTAGCAGTGCCCGGGGTTATGAGCTGGGCAACATCAATCTGGTTTGAGCTGAGGGCGCTGAGTGTAGCACTTTCGTTTGTCATTACGTAAAGTTCAGCTGTCTTGATTTTTCCTTTGCGGGCATTGTTCCAGTATTCATCGTTTCTTTCAAGCACTACTTTATTGTGAATATCATATGAAACAAACTTGTAAGGACCTGAACCAATGATTGGATCATCAGCTGTGGCGCCGTCTTTTACAACCGGACATGTTGCACAAAGATTAACAAATTCACTTGAAGGTGATTTCAAAGTAATGACTACAACGCCTGCTTCAGGTGATTCAACAGAAGAAACGATTGTCATGCTGTCGTTTTTTACTGTGTAACCGTCCAGCCCTGCCATGTTCTTGTAAGTATAAAGAACGTCCTTTTCTGTAAGAGCTGAACCGTCATGGAATTTGATTCCCCTTTCCAGGTTGAAAGTATAAACCAGACCGTCTTCACTTACTGACCAGTTCTTTGCAATCTGAGGAATGATTTTTCCGTCAGCATCAAAGAATGTAAGTGAATCATAAATATTATAGATAATAGCTTTACTGTCTGAACTTGCGGCTTTCCATGGGAAAAAGGCATCAGGTTCGGAAGAAATGCTGATTCTGATAACGTCCTGTGCGGCTTTTTTTCCTCCGCAGGATACAAAAAGGGCTCCAACAAGAGAAATTGCCAGAGCCAAAGCGATAATTTTTATCTTTTTCATAATGCAAAATATATCAAAAAAGCGCAAAAAATGACATAGTTTTCAAAAATGTCAGAATACTATTTTTCTATATTAGATATTGACAAAAACTATAACGCACTATTATTTAATAGATTTTGCTATTCATTACGAAATCTGCGGAATTTTCCAACCCCGCCGCTTTCTTCCACGCTGTAAACAAAAAGCCCTGCCCGCACACCACAGAAATGATCCAGCATGAAACGGAGTTTGTGGGGCTTACCTATCTGCTGCCATTCTGCGCCTTCAAGTCTCCACCAGAAAGTCACTTCGTCTTTCAAATTTGTAAAATCAAATTCCAGCTTTACTTCAATTGCATCGCCTGCAATTTCGATTTTCTCTGTAATCTTGTCCGGATTTCTGTTGTTACGATTCTGTTGGATTTTACCATCGGGATAATTTGTTTCTCCGCGGACCACAAAAGTTTTTCCGTTTTTCTTTGTAAGCCCAACAAATCCGTAACAGCTTTCAAAAGCAGAAAGCCCGATTACGTCTCCGTCTTTCAGTTCCAAAGAATCAACAATTACACTTGCTATTGGCTTTACGCCAACAACGCGCTGGGTCAAAGTATTGCGCACTGTCACAAGATTCTGTTTTCTGTATTTTGTCCGGATGCAAAGAGCACCGCCCTCACTCCCTGAAGAAGCCGGCTCTATCCACCAGTTTTCATCTTCTGGAATATGATTCCATTCCCAGGCGGACTTAAGTTTTGGATGGAATTTTCCTTTTGAAATCTCTGTTAAGGCGTCTCGCCCTGCTCCAATGGATGAGTCCCCCAAGGCGCCTTCGCCGCCTGTAAAGACTTCATCAGCCTTATAATCAAAATCGTCACTTTGAGCCAAAGGTTCATACTTGTAGTCCGGATTAAAATCTTTCACTTCAAGAGACTTAGGTGCTTTACCGTCAATTCCAAATACAGGGTAACCGTCAGTTTTGAAAGTAACAGGTACCAGACAAGGCATGCGCCCTTGAGCGCCGTGATCCTGGAACAGAACGGCGTACCAGTCTCCGTCAGGCGTATCAACAATGCCACCCTGAGCAACGCCTGCACCAAACTCGCCCATATCAGAACAAAGAACATCCCCGCCTTTCCATTCCCCACTCAGATCATCTGCCATAAAGACAGCTTCAGTTCTCATGCTGTTCTTTGGCCAGTGAATCAAAGTGAGAAGATATTTTCCGTTCACTTTATAAAGGTGACTTCCCTCATAACCAAGTGGCACTTCATCGCTATCCCGGAGAATCACTTTATCAAGGCCGCCGGCTTTGGGAGTGAAATCTTCTGAAAGTTCTGTAAGACGGATTTCCCGGTTTCCGTGAACTACAAAAATGCGGCCGTCGTCATCAAAGAAAAGTCCAGGGTCATAATAAAAGCCCGGAATCTTTTTTTGAGTCCATGGACCTTCCACATTTTCTGCTGTGTAAAGATAAGAACTGTGAGTATCGTTGGCAATGTGGAGAACGTAAAACTTACCGTTGTAAAACTTTAAGGAAGCTGCCCACATTCCGCTTCCATAAATGTTCTTGCCATTTTCCATGCGGGCAGCCCCGTAATCTTCCAGTTTGTCATACACATGACCTGCAATTTCCCAGTCTGCAAGATTGTAAGACCGCAAAATTACAGCGCCCGGCATAAAGTGCATAGTGGTAGAAACCATGTAAAATGTATTACCGACACGTATTACATCAGGGTCCGGCATATCGGAATAAATTACAGGATTTACTGCAGTTTTTACGGATTTTGTCATACAAAACGCTCCTTTTAACGTCAAATTCAGCACAATTGCTGTACAAACCAGAAGTTTAATCCTTTTCATAAACTAATTGTAACATAAATATGTTAAACGTTTAACAAGGGATTTTATGTATATGCAAAAATGAAGGTGAAATCGAGTTTTTACACAATAACTATAAATTAAAAAAAAAGCGGGTCCCAGCGACGGCAAAATAAAACGAGCCTTCCCCAGTGGTGCCCAGTGGTGCCCCGTTCCGCACGGGATTGTGCCCCCATTTCAAGGTTATATGATTACCTCACATTTTCACAAAACAGGTTCGGTTACCGACTTCACTTACCCAAGAATTTTATTCTTTGCTTCTTCCATGGCAACAATCACTTTGTCACACCAGGCGTCGAATTTCGGATCTTCTTTCTGACATTCCTTATGGCTCAGAACATAGTCCAGAGTCTTACGAACGCCCTGTTCAAAGCGGATATTCATGTTCAGTCCCGGCACGGCGCGCTTAAGCTTTGTGTTGTCAAAGACTACAGTATTTGCCTTGTCGCCAATCAGTCCGCCTGTAAAATCGTAGTGGCTTGCAGCGGCAAGGAATTCAGAGCTTACATGAACAGCTTTAAGTTCCACGCCGAGAACGTCGGCTATTGTCTGATAGATCTGATTCCATGTAAGAGATTCGTCATTTGTGATCTGGTAACTTTCGCCAATGGCGTGAGCATTGCCCATAAGCCCCATAAAGCCTTTTGCAAAATCTTCATTAAAAGTCATGTGCCACAGGCTTGTTCCGTCCCCGTGAATAATAACAGGTTTTCCATCAAGCATACGTTTAATAACCTGCCAGCTTCCATTATCACCGTGAACACCAAGAGGAACATTGCGAACATCGTAAGTGTGACTCGGACGGATAATTGTAACAGGGAAACCTTCGCTGCGATATTTTTCCATAAGGAATTCTTCACAGGCAATTTTGTTGCGGGAATATTCCCAGTAAGGATTTGCCAGAGGAGTTCCTTCTGTAATACGGAAATCTCCAACAGGTTTCTGATAAGCCGAAGCCGAACTGATATACATGAACTGTTTTGTCTTTCCTTTGAAAAGGCGGTAATCACGTTCTAGCTGAGGTACCACAAAGCCGATAAAATCACAGACTGTATCAAAAGTCATATCGCCTAAAGCGGCCTTTGCTTCATCTTCATTATTAATGTCTGCATGAATTACCTTTATGCCTGCTGGAAGTTCCGAAGAACGGTTTCCGCGGTTCAAAAGATAAAGTTCCCAGTCATCACTAAAATCTTTTTCCAGACTCTTTGTAATGGCCATACTGATTGTGCCAGTTCCACCAATAAACAATGCTTTTCTTTTAGACATAAAAATACCCCATATTACGATTTGTATACTTTAATTGTAACATGAGGTTGATGGAATACTATAAAGATTTTCTACATATAAATCAAATATATTTTATTTGATTTGCTAAGGTCTCTAAAAAAAACTTACTCCCAGTCACAATCACGGCCGTTTGGAACGCTAGCTACGACCTTCGGTCGTTTGCCTATAGGAAATTATTTAAGTCGCCGCATTCTGCGGTTTGCTTATAACAATAGAATAATTCCCTTGACAAAAATATTCTTTTACATAAATTTAGTCATATAATTTTAAATATGACTAAATCAGAGGGCAATATGACAGCACCACTTTATGACGTAAAAGCTCGTTTCAGCGAATATGTGACCATGGCTGAACAGGGTGAGGTTGTGATGATTACAAAACATGGCAAAGCTTCTGTTGTAATGATCAGTGTAGAAAACCTTTCCGAACTTGATAAAAAAAATACAGATTCTTTTTCTTCACGCTATAAAAAGTGGAGAACTTCTTTCGATGAAAATGAAATGGACGATGAATATTCAAATATCCTTTCAGACATCCGAAAGTCCTCTGCTGCGACCGTAAAAAATCCATTTGATGAGGAATAAAATGAAGAGAATATATCTGCTTGATACAAACATTATTTCCGAACCTGTCAAAAAAGTTCCTGATGAAAGTGTCCTTATTGAACTGGAAGCCCGTACAAAATTAAGTGCCATAAGCGTCATCTCCTGGTCGGAACTTTTACAGGGAGTTCAGTTAATGCCTGAAGGAAAACGACAGCGTCGTATAGAAAGCTTCATTATTAATGATATCAACGCCTTATATGACAAAGTCCCATTCGATGAACACGCAGCTTTCATTTATTCAAAACTTTATTCGGATTATAAAAAGAACGGACTGCAACCTCCAATTCATGATCTTCAGATTGCAGCTACAGCCATTGCAAATAATATGATTCTGGTAACCCGAAATACAAAAGATTTTGAAAATATACCGGGCATCATGCTGGAAAACTGGTTTAGTGAAAACTAAGTCTCCTACATTATCCCTACAATAATTCCCGCTACAACAATGGCGGCGCAGATAACTTTGTGGAGGATATCTTTTTCCTTGAATACATATTTTCCGGCAATAATCGTCACAATAACGCTGCTCTGCTTAATAAGGGTCATAACTGTCACCTGGCTTTCCTCCATGCCGTTGGCAATGAAAAGCACTTTGTCCATGGCAATAAGCCCGATAGCCAGAAGATAAATCCACACGTTTTTCCAAACTGACCAGCTGATTTTTACCCGGGTGCACAGTGCATAAATTGCGTAGAAAATCACCATGAAAAGTGTGTACCAGAACTGAAGCTGACTCGAGTTCATTTCCTTCATGAGGATTTTGTCCATGAGACCCGAAACTGCGTTCAGAATGCAGGATAAAAATGCAAGGAAAATAAAAAATGTTGTGGAGTATTTTTCGGGCAGCCCGGTTCCGTCTGCGACGGAACCGGCGCTACGTCCGCCCTTCCGCAGGTGACCTTCGGTCACTACTGCTCCATCCCGAAGGGACGCTTGCGCGGGGCTCCCATCGCTGCTGCATTCCTTTTTACATTTAGCCGAAGGTTTGCGAAACGGATTAAATTTCAAAAACAGCAACCCGGCACTTACCAGCACAAGCCCGATTCCTTTATTCATTGTAATGGTTTCACCAAGAACAAAGACTCCAAGAAGTGATGCAAAAAGAACCCGCGATAAATCAAGAACCCCTACAAGGCTTACAGGAAGCTGCTTGATTGCCTTAAAGCCTGCAATCCATGCAACGAAAATAACAAAAGCTTTCACAGCGACCAGAAAATACTGGCGGGTAGTCAGACCCATGGCGTTAGGGAGCTGCGGAGTCGCAATAATTAATGAAATAAATGTATAAATCAGAAGAACTTCGGTAACTGTATTTTTTCCCAGTGCCTTCTTTTTAAAAATCTCTCTTAAACCTTTTATAAGTCCGTAAAGCAGCGTAAGAAGCATCCACATGATTTCATTATATCATTTTCTACCACATTAATTGGAGACCGTTTTCTTCATACTGCTGGAATTTTGAGTCGGCACTTAAAAGCACCAGGTTATTCCTTATAGCCTGCTGAATCAGCATACGGTCAAATGGGTCATGATGATTTTCTTTTTGTGGCACAGTTCCAACACTCACATAATCATAAGGTTCCGGAGACAGAACTTCAAAATCATATTGCTCCGCAATATGCGGAAGGTGAAGAATGTTTATTCCCTGTAAATCAAGCTTTTTCGACTGATATTTAATTGCCATTTCCCAAAAACTTATGGGACTTATATAAACCTCATTCTCTACATTTTCCAGAATAGAAGTAACCTTTTTACTGATTTTTTTTGTATCCATCAAAGCCCAGATAAAAACATGAGTATCAATTAAATATTTCATCCTCTCTCCTCTTTAAAGCAAATCGTCCATATTGTCGAAAAGATTTTCAGGCGTGAACTCAAAAGTTTCATCCTCCCAATATGTAGCTTTTCCTTCATACAAACCTAAAGGCCGCTTCTTCTTTTTTGGTTTCTCTTCTATTTTGGTAAACAGAGCGACCGGTTTTTTTAAACGGCCATAAAGAACCTGAACTTCTTCTCCCTGAAGAACCATATCCAGAACTGCGGAAAACTGTGCTTTAAAATCACCTACTGTCATCTGTGTCATATAAATAAAGTTACTTTAAACTTGTCAAGTTGTCAAGTTTAAAATGTGGCATAGGCGCTGGAGCAGCGCAAAGTTATTTCTGCTACGCGAGACGCAATGGGAAAAGGACTTTTTGCGAAAAACTCACACCTTTTGGTCAGAAAATGCAAAATAGGGTGAGTTTTTGCGGTGACTTTTCCACCTGAGAAGCCAATTCCCAACTCCTTCATGCAAAAAACTCACACCTTTTCGATAAATCCTCAAAAAAGTATGAAAATCTAAAGCATTTTCTAAAAATTGAAGGGGCGCCGCCATCTTTTTCCTTCCAAAAACTCACACCATTTTCAAAAAACCAAACCAAAGGTGTGAGTTTTTAACGATTTTTGCAGAATTCACTGCCCAAAACGCCCTATAAATTCCCTTTTTCGCCGTTTTCAGGGTGGCATAGGCGCTGGAGCAGCGCGAAGCGGTCACCGCAGGGCGGGCCGTTATGAAAAAGTTTTTCGTTTTGACTCAAACTGTGCGATTAAAGGCAAAGTCCCGGTCCTCAAAAATAAACCGAGGCGGGCCGCCCGAGGAGACTGAGGGTTACCGAACTGCGGAAGTGCCGGCCTGGTGCGGAAAATCTGCCGTGCCGAAGGCCGTCTGCCAGCGCCTGGCCCGGACGGTGACGTCTGAGCCAAAGCACAGCACCAGGCATGCCCCTTACCACAAATATTATGATATACTTACCCCATGCGAAATCTTCCACCTCTCCCTGTCACGCCGTACATTTCTCAAATCGCAGAAACTTTGAAAAAATCGCCATCACGTTTTCTCATTCTCACGGCAGAAACTGGAGCAGGAAAATCCACAGTGATTCCCGCCGGGCTTCCGAAATTTTTCGACGGCAAAATTCTCATGACCGAACCACGGCGAATTGCAGCCCTTTCAATTGCAGAACGGGTTTCGGAAATTCTTGAAGAGCCATGCGGAAAAACCTGCGGATATAAAATCCATCTGGAAAACAAAACTTCAAGAGAAACAAAAATTGAAGTTGTGACAGAAGCGGTTCTTTCGCGGACGCTGCAAAACGATCCTTCCCTGGAAGGTTATTCAGTTATTTTAATAGATGAATTTCACGAACGTTCTGTTACAACTGATTTGAATCTGGCATTCCTTCGGGAGGCTATGGAACTTCGTGATGATCTTTATGTCATCATTATGTCGGCCACAATTGAAACCAAAAAACTTTCTGAATATCTTGGCGCCCCTGATCAGATTTCGGGCGAAACTGTTCCGGTTATGGAAATCCCCGGCCGCACATTCCCCGTAGAAGTTGAATACAAACCTGACTCAACTATGGTGCGGGCCATTTGCGACGAACTTGAAAATGTTCAGAGGGGACAGACCCCTGTGATTCAAAACATTAAAAGGGGACAGACCCCTGTGATTCTTGCTTTTCTTCCGGGCATTAAAGAAATCCGTAAAACAGAAAGTGAACTTCGGAATGCTCTTGGCGACTCACAGAATTCCGGAACTGAAATCCATGTGCTTCATTCAAGCGTTTCACTTTCCGATCAGAAAAAGATTTTTGCACCCCTTCCGGAAAACACAAACCGTGTAATCATTTCTTCAGCCATTGCAGAAACTTCTCTTACAGTTCCAGGCGTTACCACTGTCATAGATTCCGGGCTTTCCCGTGTAAACCGTCTGAACATTGCCCTTGGCATGGAAACTCTGGTTACAGAAGCAGAAAGTGAATTCAGTGCAGAACAGAGAAAAGGGCGCGCAGGCCGACTCCAGACCGGACGATGCATACGCCTCTGGAGCAAAAACGAACCGCGCAAGAAATCCATGCTGCCGGAAATTCTCCGTACCGATATTTCAAGCCTTGTTCTTGAATGTGCCGCCTGGGGAAAAAATCTTTCGGAAAGTGAAAACTTTTTCCTGGACTCCCCTTCAAAGGCCGCAATAAAAACAGCCTCAGAATTTCTTCAGAACATGAACTTTCTTGACAGCAGCAAAAAAATCACAGAACGCGGCCGTCTTGCACTTGAAGCAGGCGTTTCACCGCGCCTTGCAAACCTGATTCTTTTTGCCGCAGAAAATCCCGCGCTGAAGGAAGACGCTGTCAGCCTGATTCTGAAATATTCTAATTACGCAGATTCAAAAAGTGAAATACAAAAGCGCTTTTGTGATGACATCCGTTTAAAAATCACTGGGGCACAAAACGCCATTGCCGCACATGACGCCCGTTCAAACAAAAGAGACAAAGGGGGACAGCCCCCGTCGTCCCATGACGTCCGTTCAAACAAAAATGACAATGGGGGACAGCCCCCTTCAAAAACAGCCCTTCTCTTTGCAGGCTTTTCTGACCGCCTTGCAAAAAAATGCCCTGAGACTTTTTCTGGCACTGGCAAAGGAAATGATAAAATCTCTTACCAGTTCCCTAACGGACATACTGCTTTCCTTGCAAAAGACTTACATTTTTCGCAGGCTCCCGACTGGATTATCGCACCTGAAGTTCTTGCAACAAGTTCCGGCGGTACAGTTTTCGACTACGAATGTGTTACAAATGCTGAAGCTGAAAGCCTGTTTTCTGACTTGATCCACGAAGAAACTGAATGTTTTTTCAATGAAGATCAGACAAAAATCAGCAAATTTGTATATACAAAGTACGGAAAAATCACACTTTCTGAAAAGAAAGTAAACGTAACAAAAGACGATTCTGTACTTGCATGGTGCACACAAATACGCAAAAAAGGCCTGAATTCCTTGAATTTGTCATACAAAATGCAGGATTTTCTGACCCGCGCTGATTTTTATGCTGTACATGCAGATGGAGACGCTGGAAGTGGCGCGGCCACGCAAGGCGTCCAGGCTCCGCAAGGTTCACATGACGCCGCTTATACGCAAGCCCCTCAGGGCGTCCAAGATGCACAGGGCGTACATGACGCCGTTCCGAAGGACAGCCAAAACACTGGCACTTCAAGCCTGTCTCTTGCCCGCCTTGAAGCAGCCCCAGAAGAATGGCTCACCCCATTCCTTACCGACGGCAAACTTACAGACGAAATACTTTACAATGCTGCCTACTGGTATCTGGACGGAGCCACCGTTGATGCCAACGTTCCGACCCAAATGATTCTGGAAAACGGACGCAAAATAAAAGTGTCATATGAAAACGGGCGTCCCGTAATTGAAATAATTATTCAGCGTATCTTCGGCTGCTTTGAAAATCCAAAGATTATGGGAGTTCCAGTTCTTTTGAAACTGCTTTCTCCTGCAAGCCGGCCTCTTCAGATTACCGAAGATCTTGCAGGTTTCTGGAACGGAAGCTGGATAGAGATTTGTAAAGAAATGAAAGGCCGCTACCCGAAGCACAACTGGGATTACCGGATAGCGGAGAAATAGTAGGATTAAATCAAATAGTTCTTGCTTCGCCGCGGAGGCTAGGTTGTCACACCGATGCTCAAGCCGCGTTTCGCGGCGACGTAAATTATTTCCACTATGCAAACGACCGCAGGTCGTATTGAAATGTAGGGGTAATGGCAGCTAACGCAACGCTCTAACGAGATGTGGAGACATCTGTTTGTATGGGTAATGATTTTTTGTATGGGGTATTGAATGGGTTAGCGTTTTGTCAAAGTTTTAAGTCTATGTTTCCCTGCGTAATTCATTAAAGCAAAGATAT
>JAHBAD010000025.1 GCA_018385395.1 Treponema sp. | reverse complement strand
GGATTAAATCAAATAAATATCTTTGTTTTAATGAATTACGCGAAGGAACAGAAAATGGTGTATGCCGAGCATTTGAAGCGGGGCTGAATAGTTTCTTTGACCCGCTTCACATGCAGCGAAATATTGAGCGGTCGGCAATACCCATTTTTGTGACTGGGAGTAATTCATTAAACTTGAATAAACAAATCTATTTGATTTAATCCTAGACTTATTTCACGAGCCAGCTTTTTGCCTTAAGTTCAAGCGGGCTTCCGTTGATATTAAGCTTCACATCTTTATCAAGGGGATTGATTGCAACAAGGGTGTTGCCCCGCTTATAGCAAAGGGCTTCACCTTTGGCACCTTTTGAAATCAGTTCAAAACTTGCAGTGTTCTGCAGGTCCGGATTTGAAAGGCGCATCTCAATAAGTTCCTTTACAAAGTGCCAGAGAGATTTTTTATTTTTCATCTGGCTTTCAACATCAGGTCTTGATTTCTTTGTGTCCAGCGGAATGTAAAGTTCGCTTTCTGGTGCACTGGAGAAACCTGCATTCAGAGTTTTGTCCCATTGCATAGGAGTTCTGGAACCTGTTCTTCCGTATCCGCCTTCAACGCTTTCCTGTGTGTCGATATAACGCATTCCGATTTCGTCACCGTAGTAAATGAAGGGAGCACCAGGCATTGTTAAAAGGAAAACAAAGGCAAGTTTAGTCTGTTCTGTATCAAGGTGATAAGAAATACGGTCCATGTCGTGGTTTCCGCTTGGAATACAGATAAGTCCGTGTTCACCGGCTTTTTTACGGATATCAGCATAATAAGTCCAGAAATCAGTCAGGTCGCCATTCCCTGCAAAATAAGGATTTTCGCGGAAAAGGTCCAGGTAGTGTGATGGACCGAAGTGGAGCAGGAAGTCCATGTCAAAGCCCGCACGAAGTGACTTGTCCGGTTCTCCCCATTCAGAAACGATTGCCGCTTCAGGGAAGTCTTTATCAAGCCGTTTTCTGATTTCCTGCCAGAAGGTGATGATTCCTGTTGCATTTTCATCATCATTCTTAATGAGTGAACTTGCCATATCAACACGGAATCCGTCACAGCCCATAGAAAGCCAGAACTTCATAATGTCCCACATTGCTTCTTTTGTGGCGCGGGCTCCCGGATGGTTCATGGAAATCTGCCACGGTTTTTTAGGATCAGGCTTAAAGAAACCGTAATTCAAAGCTGGCTGGGTTGTGAAAAAGTTTGCTGCACAGTTTCCCCGTTCGCAGAAACCTGAAAGTTCTCCGCGCACATTTGTTACGCCCTCGGTACTGCTTTCCCAGGCACTTTCTGTCCAGATGTAGCGGTGATGATATTCGTTGGGGTTCTTTACGGAAGACTTCATGCTTTCCTTGAACCATTTGTGTTCAATTGATGTATGTCCTGGAACCAGATCCAGAAGAATATGCATGTCCCGTTTATGAACTTCTGTAAAAAGACGACGGGCGTCTTCATTTGTTCCATAGCGTGGTGCAATTTTGTAATAATCAGAAATATCGTAGCCTGCATCGTGGAAAGGACTTTCAAAGCATGGGTTAATCCAGATTGCGTTGCATCCAAGTTCCTTGATGTAATCAAGTTTTTCTATAATACCCTGAAGGTCTCCGATTCCGTCTCCATTTGTGTCGTTGAAGCTCTGAGGGTAGATTTCATAAAAAACAGCAGTTTTAAGCCATTCCTGCATAATTTCTCCTTTTGATTTTCTATAGTATTATAGTGCTAAAAAGGTTTTTTGAAAAACTGCTTAACTTAATTTTATGTTAGTGGTATACTAGTATATTAGTTGGGGCGCTATATAAGCCTTTGGAGGATTAATTATTATGAAACTCACACTTGAAGGAATCAGCAATAAATCAGAATGGGAATCAAAGGGCTATTCACTGCCATCTTTCGATTTTGAAAAAGTAAACAAAGCTACCCGTGAAAATCCTTTCTGGATTCACTTTGGAGCCGGAAATATTTTCCGTGCATTCCAGGCAAATGTTGTACAGAATCTTCTGAATAACGGAACTCTGGACCGGGGGCTTATTGTAGCAGAAGGCTATGATTATGAAATCATCGAAAAGATGTACCGCCCTCATGATAATATTGGGGCTCTTGTAACTCTTAAGGCTTCAGGTTCCGTAGAAAAAACAGTTGTTGGCTCTATTATGGAAAGCCTTACAGCTGACTCAAACAATGATGCAGACTGGAACCGCCTTAAGGAAATCTTCCGTAAAGATTCACTTCAGATGGTTTCATTTACAATTACCGAAAAAGGATATGTTCTTCAGAATGCTCAAGGGGGTTATTCTCCTTTCGTTGAAGAAGATATGAAAGCAGGACCTTCAAAGCCACAGTCTTATATGGGAAAAGTTGTCGGACTTCTTTATGAACGCTTTGCAAACGGTGAAAAACCTGTAGCCATGGTCAGTATGGATAACTGCAGTCATAACGGTGACAAGCTTAAGGCTGCTGTTCTTGGTCTTGCAGAAGCATGGGAAAAGAACGGTGTCTGTAAATCAGGCTTCCTTGCATATTGTACAAATCCTTCAAAAGTAACTTTTCCTTGGAGTATGATTGATAAAATTACTCCTCGTCCGGATGCCAATATCGAAAAAATTCTTAATGATGATGGAATTGAAGAACTTGAACCGGTAATTACAAGCAAGAAAACTTATGTTGCTCCTTTTGTAAATGCAGAAGAATGTCAGTATCTGGTTATTGAAGATGCATTCCCTAACGGAAAGCCTGCACTTGAAGAAGGCGGTATCATTTATACACAAAGAGAAACTGTAGACAAAGTTGAAAAGATGAAAGTCTGCACTTGTCTGAATCCTCTTCATACAGCTCTGGCAGTTTCAGGTTGTCTTCTTGGTTACACACTTATTTCAAAAGAAATGGCTGATGCCGATCTTAAAAAGATGGTTGAAATTGCAGGTTACACAGAAGGACTTCCTGTTGTTGTGGATCCAAAAATTCTTTCTCCAAAACAGTTCATCGACGAAGTTGTAAATATCCGTATCCCAAATCCTTTCATGCCTGACACTCCTCAGCGCATTGCCTGCGATACTTCTCAGAAGCTTTCAATCCGCTTCGGTGAAACAATCAAAGCTTATCAGAAAAACGGAATGGACCTGGATTCACTTAAAGTAATTCCTATGGTTTTTGCTCTGTGGCTTCGTTACCTTATGGCAATTGATGATGAAGGAAAAGCATTTGAACTTTCACCGGATCCTCTTCTTTCGCAGGTTACACCTGTAGTGGCCGGAATAAAACTTGGCAAAACTTTTGATGTTCACGCTGTTTGTTCAAAAATCCTTTGTCGTGAAGATATTTTCGGTCAGGATCTTTACAAGACAAATATAGCTGGAAAAGTTGAAAAGTTTTTTGCAGAACTTTGTTCAGGTACTGGTGCGGTTCGCCGTGTAATTCACGAAACCGTAAGTAAATAAACTTATTGTTATATCAGTTCAAGTAATGATATAATCATTTTTATGAAATACGTGCTTTATAATCCTCTTGCCAGTAATAAAACTGGCGAGAAAATTGCAAAACAATTTGTAGTTACAGAAGGTCTGGATAAAACTCCTGGTGACCTGGTTTACAGAAATATTACTACTCTGGATTTACGATTCCAGTTGGAAAGTTTGTATCCTGGAGATGATGTATATATCGTTGGGGGAGGCGGAACAATTCTTCGTTTCGCTCAGGAAATCCGCGGTATGGAAATAAAGAATAATCTTTACTTCAGTCCTTCGGGAGCCGGAAATGACTTTTTCAATGATATTGCTAAACCCGGTGAGAAATATACCCGAGTAAATGATTACATCAAGCATGTTCATAAATGTGAGATTGAAGGAAAAAAGCGTTTCTTTCTTACTGACGTTGGTCTTGGAGTAGACGGTTTCAGTTGTGCCTGCGGTGAAGATGCCCGTGCAAAAGACAGTACAAAAGAATTTAATTACAGTAAGGCTGTAATTGACGGGGTTCTTAGCAAATATGATCCTTGTGGCTGTTCCGTTATTGTTGACGGCGGCGAAGAAGAATATTTTGAGAATGTATGGGTTGCTTCAACAATGGCCGGAACAATGTATGGGGGCGGTGTAAAAATTGCACCAACTTATAACCGTCTTACAGCAGATTATCTTGAACTGGTTATTTTTGAAAATAAAAGCAGACTTGGAACTCTTATGAAGTTTCCTAATTTTATTAAAGGCACACACGAAGGTAAAATAAAAGGCTCTCATGTTTTCCGCGGAAAACGTATCGAAGTTTACTTTACAAAGCCGCGTGATGCCCAGATTGACGGTGAAGTTTTCCGTAACGTTAAACATTACGTTGCTGAATTCTAATTTATAACTGGTCCCTTCGGGGACCATAAAATTTTTTTTATTGAGCTTAAATACTAGAATGGAAGTTCAATCTTTTCTTGTATTCTGAGTCATTCTGAACTTGTTTCAGAAGCTTACTGATAGGAAATATTATGAAAACTTTTCTTGATGAAAACTTTATCCTAAAAACAGAAACTGCACAGAAACTGTTCCACAATTATGCAGAAAAAATGCCGATTTTTGATTTCCATAATCATCTTTCGGCAAAAGAAATTTATGAAGACAAAAGTCTTGGAAACCTTGCAAATGCCTGGCTTGACGGAGACCATTATAAATGGCGTCAGATGCGTTCTTACGGCGTCCCTGAAAACCTTGTGACAGGTAAAACAGACGATTTCAAACGTTTCATGGCTTATGTTTACACTATTCAGGGCGCTGTTGGTAATCCTCTTTATCACTGGACCCACCTTGAACTTCAGCGTTATTTCGGTATTACAGAACCACTCACTCCTGAAAATGCAGAAGAAGTCTGGAATAAATGTAATGAAAAACTTGCAAATCCGGAATATTCAGTAAGAAATCTTCTTCGCATGCAGAATGTAAAAGTCCTCTGCACAACAGATGATCCGGCTGATTCTCTTGAGTGGCATAAAAAAATCCGTGAAGATAATTTTGAAATTAAGGTTCTGCCAAGTTTCCGTCCTGACGGTGCTATGGGAATTTCAAAACCATCATTCCGTGACTATATCAAAAAACTTTCTGAAGTATCAGGAAAAAAAATCGAAACCTTTGCAGACCTTATTATGGCTCTTGAAAACCGTGCAGACTTTTTCAAAGAAATGGGAAGCCTTGTAAGTGACATGAGTCTTGAAACAGATTTCTTTGTCCCTTCAACTTACGAAGAAGCTGACGCAATTTTCAAAGCAGCTCTCCGTGGAAAAGAACTTTCAACTGAAGATGTAATCACTTATCAGAGTTACCTTCTTATTCAGCTTGGTGTTATTTATAAAGAACGTGGATTTGTAATGCAGCTTCATGTTGGGGCAATCCGTGACAACAATAAGGTGCTTCTTGCAAAAGCCGGAAACAATGTTGGTAACGATTCTCTTGCAGACTTCAATTACATCCCTCAGATTGGTGGTCTTCTGGACGCAATAAATAATCTTTCAGGACTTCCAAAAACTGTTCTTTATAATCTGAATCCTAAAGACAATGAGGCCCTCGCCACAATGTGCGGAAACTTCTGGGAAAATGAGGATGCTGAAATCAGTATTGAAGATTTGAAAAACGGAAAACCTTGCCGTGTTCAGTTTGGACCTGCCTGGTGGTTCTGTGACCATAAAGACGGCATCGAAGAACAGCTTCGCGTTTATTCCCGAACAAATCTTTTAAGTGGATTTATCGGAATGCTGACAGACAGCCGCAGTTTTCTTTCATTCCCTCGTCATGAATATTTCAGAAGAATCCTTTGTAATTTTATTGGGGAAAAAGTTGAAAACGGTGAATACCCTTGGAATGAAAAACAGCTTGGAAAAATGGTAGAAGATATCTCATGGAATAATGCAGAAAAATTCTTCTATGAAAAAAAATAAAAGCAAATAATGGAGTCATATTATGGATATTTTTGAAGAAGTTGGAAAAATCAGAATTGTACCTGTAGTAGTACTTAATGATGCAGAAAAAGCAGTTCCTCTTGCAGAAGCATTGTGCAAAGGCGGACTTCCATGTGCAGAAGTTACTTTCCGTACAGATGCTGCAGAAGAATCAATTAAAAGAATTGCTAAGGCAAGACCAGATATGCTGGTTGGAGCCGGTACTGTTCTTAGTCCTGAACAGGCTGACCGTGCAATGGCAGCCGGTGCAAAATTCATTGTAAGTCCAGGGCTGAACCCAAAGGTTGTAGAACACTGTCTTAAGAATAATTATCCGGTTTGTCCTGGTATCATGACACCAACAGAAATTGAACTTGCAATGAGTTTTGGTCTTGAACGTGTAAAATTCTTTCCAGCAGAACAGGCTGGCGGTCTTAAAATGATTAAGGCCCTTGCAGCTCCTTACACAAAACTTAAGTTCATGCCAACTGGCGGACTTAACGCACAGAATATTACAGAATACCTGGCCTACGAAAAAATCTTTGCCTGCGGCGGAAGCTGGATGTGTGCCGGTAAACTTGTAAACGAAAATAAATTTGATGAAATTGAAAAGCTGACAGCAGAAGCTGCAGCACTTACAAAATAGGAGACTAAAAAATGAAAGTTGTTACTTTTGGTGAATTAATGCTGAGACTTGAACCTGCAGGATACTACCGCTTCGTTCAGGTTGATACAATGACTTCTACATTTGGTGGCGGAGAAGCAAACGTTGCCGTAAGCCTTGCAAACTATGGGCTGGATGCTTATTTCGTAACAAAGCTTCCAAAGCATGAAATTGGTCAGAGTGCTGTAAACAGTCTCCGCCGTTACGGTGTTCATACTGAATACATTGTCCGCGGCGGAGACCGTGTAGGTATTTACTACAACGAACGCGGAGCATCACAGCGCGGATCAAAATGTATCTATGACCGTGCAGGTTCTTCTATTCAGACAGCAGACCCAAGCGACTTCAACTGGACTGAAATCATGAAAGATGCAAAATGGTTCCACATTACTGGTATTACACCGGCTCTGGGACCAAATATGGTACAGGCTTGTATTGAAGGTGCCAAGGCTGCTAAAGCCGCCGGTGCTGTTGTTTCATGTGACCTGAACTACCGCGGAAAACTCTGGACAAAGGAACAGGCTCGTGAAGCCATGACAGAAATCTGTAAATATGTTGATGTTTGTATTTCTAACGAAGATGATGCAAATGATGTATTCGGAATTAAAGCTGAAAATACAGATACAACAAAAGGTGAACTTTCAACAGAAGGCTATAAATCAGTTGCAAAGCAGCTTAAAGACAAGTTTGGTTTCCAGAAAGTTGCAATCACACTCCGTTCTTCAATCAATGCAAACCGCAATGACTGGCAGGCTCTTCTTTATGATGGAGCTGATTTCTGCTTTTCTAAAAAATACGAAATGTACATCGTTGACCGCGTAGGCGGTGGTGACAGCTTTGGTGGCGGCCTTATTTACGCTCTTCTGAACGGAAAATCAACTCAGGAAGCTGTTGAATTCGCAGTTGCTGCTTCATGTCTTAAGCATTCAATCGAAGGCGACTACAATATGGTAAGCGTTGACGAAGTTGAAAAGCTTGCTGCCGGAAACGGTTCAGGTCGTATTCAGCGCTAGCAGTTTTGCCCTGAAAAACTTGAGACAATTATATAAAATCTAAAAGCCTGCAGGAGTGAAACTTTCAAAACCTGCGGGCGTTATTTTTTTAAAGGCAGCATCAATATAGGTGCCTTTTATTGTTAATATGCAGAAACTTTTTTCTGTTCCGCCGCGGGGAAGACTGATAGAACCCGGGCAGATTATGTGCTTGTCCCTTTCATAATATGTGTGGCGGGCAATATGAGTGTGTCCGTGAAGGATAATTGAACATCCTTTTTCCTCGGCCTGTTCAAGAAAAAGTTCATCCCCAAAGTAGACGCCCTGGCCATGTCCATGTGAAATGAGTATTTTTTTTCCGGCAGCTTCTAGAACTACACTTTCAGGAACGTCCATTGTATGAGGCGGTATATCTGTTGGAATATATGACGGGTCGCCGTTTCCACGGACAAAAACTGAAACGGGCGGGAAAAGATTTTCATCTTTGGGATTTGTACAGGCTAAGTCAAAAAGGCTTCCGTAGTCGCAGGCACCATCACCACAGAAAGCCAGTGCGTCACAATGTTCTGAAAAAACTTCCAGTATTTTACGGAAGTTTTCTACATTTCTGTGAGAGTCAGAAATAACAAGAATTGTCGCTTCATCTAAATGGGACAGTTTCTCAAAATCTTCAGGTTTGTTCATGCCTTTTTTGTTTCCGTTTTATTCGATAACAAAATGATTGATGCTGTAAAGTCCTGTTTCAGAATCAGTGTATCTGTGAACTTTTTTTCCTGGAAGCATCTGACGTACATGTGTGGCAAGTGATGCATCTTTTTCTGGAGCCCCTTCAAGTTCCAGTATGTAAGAAACAGCATTTACAAGAATATCTTCCGCGTCCTGAATTCTGGTTTCTTCCGATTCAGTAATCATATGTTCATCAGATTCAGCTTTCTGTACCTGATTAATTACGATGCTTGATGTATCTTCGATTCCGAGAATATCGTCCTGAGGGAACATAGAAATAACCGGAAATGGAATGTGTCCGTTCCACATATCCTGAATTCTTGTAAGGGCTCTGTAAGTTTTTTCAGGAGCTCCAAGTGAAATAAATCCTGCAATATCAAGACTGTTATCATTAAGAATATTGAAAAGGTCTGAGTTTACAGCCTTGTCCTTGTGACGGAATCCGTCGGGAAATACAATGGGAACAATAACTCCGCCATCTTCTGAATTTCCGAATGAATCAAATAGTTTTTTGCATGCTTTTTCCACAAAAGATTTATCATTATAGTTATAGCCAAAAAGAATAATTACTTTTTTATTTGTTGCATGCCATAACTGGTTACGGTCTTCCAATGAAATCTTGTTTTCACGGGAAG
>JAHBAD010000014.1 GCA_018385395.1 Treponema sp. | reverse complement strand
GTTGCAGCCCGGCAAGGAAACTATCAAGCCGGTCTGCAGACTTTCCTGACGGTCGTGTTGTTCCCTCGCGTAAGTTTTTTACAAGCAGGATTAAATCAAATAAATATCTTTGTTTTTATGAATTACGCGAAGGAACAGAAAATGGTGTATGCCGAGCATTTGAAGCGGGGCTGAATAGTTTCTTTGACCCGCTTCACATGAAGCGAAATATTGAGCGGTCGGCAATACCCATTTTTGTGACTGGGAGTAATTCATTAAACTTGAATAAACAAATATATTTGATTTAATCCTACATATATATCATAAATCCCATTTCCTATAATGCCATCAGATAATTTTCTTAGTTGCATTATAACCATTTGTGACTTACCATATTTGATATGAAGAAACATCTTTTTGCTTTACCACTTTTTGTTGCCGGTCTTTTCCTTTGTTCGTGTGCTTCTGTAAAAACAGAACCGCAGCCAAGCCCTGAACCTGAAATTACTGAAAAACCCGTTACCTTCGACTACGAATATAAAAGCCAAAAAATTTCAGAACGCTGGCTTGAATCAGAAATCAAATATCCTGTATTCGAAAATAATGACGCCCTGAATAAAGCCATAAAACAGGAAATCCTTTCGGGCTATGACAATGTCCTGAAAAATGCCGAATCAGACTGGAATAACCAGTTCTCAAACAGAAATCCCGATGAAAAATCCTTTGCCTATGAATATTATGGAAATACTGAAAAAATCACTTCTTCCGAAAAACTTTTCTGCATAGTCTTTGATGAATACATTTACTATGGCGGTGCCCACGGAAGTCCAAGTAAAATCACTTTGTGTTTCAGCAAAGAAAAAAACAGAAAGCTTTCTATTTCTGAAGCTTCTGGCATTTCCCTCCAGGAAATTTCCCGCCTCTGTTACGACACACTTCTTACCAGAATGTCCGAAGAAGAATTCTCTGACCTTTCCTGGCTTCAGGAAGGAACTGACCCGATTGAAGAAAATTATCAGTCCTTTTATATAGAAAACAATATTCTGACTATTTATTTCAATCCCTATCAGGTTGGTCCTTACGCTCTTGGCACTTTAGCCGTACAGATTGAACTTTAATTTATTTTGACACTTTTTCAAGTATTGTCAAAATAAAATCAATGTATTATCCTTATATGCATATTATTCTCGCAAACTATTCTCATAGGAGTCACATATGAATAACAAACCAATGATTCGTTCAAACATCTGTATCAACGCTCACCCGGAAGGATGTGCAAAAGAAACAGATCATCAGATTGATTACGTAAAAGCTCAGAAAGCAAAACGCGGAATCAAAGCAGTTTCGGAAGGTGGAAACGGACCTAAGTTCGTTCTAGTTCTGGGATGTTCTACAGGTTACGGTCTTGCTTCACGCATTACAGCCGCTTTCGAATACGGTGCAGACACAATCGGTGTTTCTTTCGAAAAAGAAGGAACAGAAACAAAATGTGGAACTCCTGGTTTCTACAACAATAAAGAATTCGACAAAGTTGCCACAGAAGCTGGTCTTTATGCAAAATCTTTCAACGCTGACGCTTTCAGCCACGAAACACGCAAAATGATCATCGACGAAATAAAAGCTCAGGGTAAAAAAGTTGACCTTATCGTTTACTCACTGGCAAGCCCTGTTCGCACAGACCCAGACACAGGCGTTCTTTACAAGTCAGTTATCAAACCAATCGGTGAAAACTATGGTGGAGCCGCTCTGGACATTATGACAGAAAGCCTTTCTGAAAAAACTGCTGAACCTGCTACAGAAGAAGAAATCGAAAACACAGTAAAAGTTATGGGTGGTGCTGACTGGCAGATCTGGATCAATCAGCTTCTTGAAGCCGGTGTTCTTGCTGACGGATGCCGCACAGTAGCTTACTCTTACATCGGACCAAAACTGAGCCACGCTATCTACCGCAACGGTACAATCGGTCAGGCTAAAAAAGACCTGGAAGCAACAGCCCGCAACCTTTCTTCACAGCTGAAAAACGCTGTAAACGGTGACGCATGGGTTTCTGTAAACAAAGGTCTCGTAACCCGTTCATCAGCTGTTATTCCAATCATTTCTCTTTACCTTTCAATCCTTTTCAAAGTTATGAAAGCAAAGGGAATCCACGAAGGATGTATCGAACAGATGGAACGCCTTTTCGCAGAACGTCTTTTCACAGGCGACAACTTCGCTGCAGGAAACGTTCCTGTTGATGAAAACAACCTGATCCGCATTGACGACTGGGAAATGCGCGATGATGTTCAGGCAGAAGTAGACAAATGCATGAGCGCTATCACAACTGAAAATCTTAAAGAATACTGTGACCTTGACGGTTACCGCCACGACTTCCTGGCTGCCAACGGCTTCGATGTTGAAGGTGTAGATTACTCAGACTAGTTTTGCTTTCCGTCAGCCACGGATGTTGACGGAACTTGCAGAATTCTGTAAACTTAACAAACTATTTTTTAAGATCTTAATTAAGGTAGGTATATATTATGTCTAGAGCTTGTGATATTTGCGGTAAAGGCGTAATGAGTGGTAACAAAGTTTCTAAATCTTACAACCACACACGCAGAACATGGAGACCAAACCTCCACCCAGTAAAGACAGTTATCGATGGAACAACATTCTCTCTTAAAGTTTGTACACGCTGTCTGAACCGCGGACTTTTCGAAAAGAAAGTATCTGTACCAAAAGCTGCAGTAGAAAACAAATAGTTTTTTATAGAATGCACTTTGAAGACCGTCCGACTTGATCAATCGGGCGGTTTTTTTTTTGCTTTTTGGGCGCCGGACGGGCCTTCCGCAGTTCGGTAACCCTCAGTCTCCTCGCCGGCAGAGTGCCGTCTCCGGTGACCGCTCCGCGCTGCTCCAGCCCCTGGCGCACCCCTTCCCTTTTCAATATGTAGGATTAAATCAAATAGATTTGTTTATTCAAGTTTAATGAATTACTCCCAGTCACAAAAATGGGTGTGTCAGGACGCTAGTTTGGGGACCCGCCCCCAAGCCCCTGGTAAGGTAGCTGCTTTGCAGCGATCG
>JAHBAD010000010.1 GCA_018385395.1 Treponema sp. | reverse complement strand
CCATTACTCCATCATATAATAAAATGATGCCGGCTCTGGACAGTCTTCTTAAAAAAGCAAAATCAGCAGGTTTTGTAAACGCAAATCCGGACAAGGATGGTATACGCCGAAGAATTCATCTGGTCTATAAACATGATGGTGCTTATTATGGACAGCTTATGTTAGTTCCGCTTCTTGAAAGATTTGGGAATCCTGAAGTAGTAATTACAAATAAAAGCATTACACTTAAAGATGCAAAAGTTTCAGAAACAGAAACTAAAGATATAGTTATTCCTCGATGTGAAGATGGTTCAGTACTTGTAAAATTCCCTAAGAAAAAATTCCTGGACTACAACAAGATCAGTTTCATCAATTTGTATAATTTAAGAGTCATGGAAAAGCCTCTTGTTGAGAATCTGAAACAGCTTGAAGATTTTGGTCTTTTCTATGAACTGGGATATGAAACCTCTCCTTATGATCTTTATAATAATGCAAATTATATTCGTGAGGCTCTTCTGGAAGACACAGATGATGAAATTACTTTTGATCTTTATCGTGAATACCGTACTGCTTTTTATGAAGCAACCAGCGAGCTTTTGTCTGATGAAACACTGAGCTTTGTCCTGGATTTGTTTGAATGGGATGATGAAACAATTCAGTCACTCAATGATATCTATACAGAGATGCGTGTTTCTTATAATGCCATTGTGGCATTAAGGGAATCTGTGCGCAGTACCCTTAGTGGAACCACAATGATTGTAGGAACCTGCGCAACAAGTACAACTGACTACGGCAATATTATTTATGAAGAAAACTATCCCAACGTTGGTGTTCATTCGGTTATTGCAAATATGATTCTGAGCGAAGACTTTGTGGATGATTCTCCATTCTGGATTTCAATCCTTATTGCTCTTATTATCTGTTTTGCTTACTGCTTTGCATCAATGCGTCTTTCTACAGGTAAATCGCTTTTAGTTGGTGGAAGCCTTCTGATTGTTCTGACTGTGGCTTTGTGGGCTTTCTTTATTGTGTCAAAAACATATATCGGAACTTTTGTTCCTGTAGTTTCTCTTTTCATTACTTTCGTTGCTTCTGCCGTTATGGGGTACCTTAATGCAAGCCATGAAAAAAGATTCATTCAGGGAGCATTCAGCCAGTGTCTTTCACCTGATGTTGTAAAAGATATTGTTGATCATCCTGAAAATCTGAAGCTCGGCGGTGAAAGCCGCTTTATGTCTGCAATCTTTACAGATATTCAGAAATTCTCAGGGTTCAGCGAACTTTTGAACGCTGCCGAACTGGTTGCTCTTTTAAACTATTACCTTACTCCAATGAGTGACATCATTATGGAAGAAGGGGGTATGGTTGATAAATATGAAGGAGATGCTATCGTTGCACTTGTAGGTGCTCCAGCCCTTATGGAAGACCATGCTGCACGTGCTGTTCGTGCTGCAATCCGCATGAAAAATTACGAAAAAGAACTGAACAGAAAAATCGTAAAATTTGCTGCTATGGATTTTGAAGCTCTTCCTTCAGAAGAAAAAATCTCTGAAGACCTTCACAGTGCATTCAAGAAACTTATTGCCGGTAAACGAAATATCTTTACACGTATCGGTATAAATTCCGGTGAGATGGTTGCAGGATTTATGGGTTCTGATGCAAAGAAGAACTACACAATGATGGGAAATAACGTAAACCTTGCAAGCCGTCTTGAAGGTGTAAACAAGCAGTATTCGACAGGCGGCATTCTTATTTCACAGGCCACACGTGAACTTCTTGGGGAAGATTTTGTCGTTCGTCCTCTTGACCGTGTTCAGGTTGTAAATGTAAAGACTCCAATGCGCCTTTATGAAGTTCTTGCAATCAAAGCAGATGCTGATGAAAAGCTTTTGAAAAATGTTGCTTATTGGGAAGAAGCAATGAAGACTTTTGAAAGGGGAGATTATGCAAAAGCTCTGGAAATGTTCCAGAAATGTGCTGAAGAAAACGCAGATGATAAAGTTGCAAAATATTATGCTGAACTTACAAGCCGCTTCTTTGTGAAAGGAACTTATCCTAAAGCAAATGATGACTTTGGTGTTGTTTATAACAGTGAAAATCCTGCTGATATGGATCCGTCATGGATCGGCACCGATAAGGAAATTAAAGGTACATTTACACTTTTAAGTAAATAAGATTACTAGTTCAGCAAATATGCTCCCGTCATTTTTGAGAAGTCCTGACAACGCTAGCTAGCGTCGCTCCATGTGAAGCGCGGATAGGAAACTATAGAGCCGCGCTTCAGATGCTGTCAGGACTTCTTAAACTCCTCGCGCTTATTTGCTGATTATCATTCTTTTCAAGTTTAAATTCTCACCACCATGTTTACAGGTTCTGTAGCGCCAAGGGCTTTTGAACGTTCTGTCGGTACAGAATCTGAAATGGTGATAACGTATTCACCAGGAACAAGGATACTTTCGCCGTTCTTGTCGATTGTTTCAAAATCTTTTGCAGTCAGTTTGAATGCAACGTTTTTCTTTTCGCCTTTTTTAAGGGCAATCTTCTTGAACTGCTTCAAAGTATAGATTGGATCATCAGCTTTTCTGTCCTTCTTTGCAATGTAAAGCTGAACGGCATCTTTTCCTGCAATATCTCCGGTGTTTGTAATATCACAACTTACAGTCATGCTCCATGAGTCCGGCTTTCCGTTTTTACAAGGAGTGTCTTTTACGTCCATGTTTTCAAATTTGAAAGTGGTGTATGAAAGACCGAAACCGAAAGGGAAGAGGGGTTCTTTTGTGGCATAACGGTAAGTACGGTTTTTCATGCTGTAATTATCGAATGCCGGAAGATCCTTTGTTGCTTTTGGGAAAGTAACAGGAAGATGACCCGAAGGATTTTTGTCTCCAAAGATAACGTTTGCAACGGCGTTTCCGCCTTCTTCGCCAGGGTACCATACGTCAAGGATGGCATCTGCAATGTCTTCTGGGAATGCGACAGCTGCACCGTTTGTAAGTACCAGAATTACTGGAGTTCCACGGTCGTGAACGGCCTTAAGGTAGTCCATCTGCCAGTCAGGAAGTTCAATAGCGTCGCGGTCGCCTTTTGTAGTTTCAACAGAGTCGCCTTCTTCGCCTTCCATCATACCGTCAAGACCGAAACAGGCGATTACTACATCGGCACTTTCACAGGTTCCAAGAGTCCATCCGCGCTGTTTTGAAGGGGCGTACATACCGCATCCCATGTGGTAATCAACGGCCAGTTCAGGCATTTCTTTCATTTTGCCTGTAAGTCCTTCAAGAATTGTTACCATTTTTGAGTTTAGACCGTAGTAGTTTCCTAAAAGGGCGTCAATGCTTGATGCTGCAGGTCCGATAATCTGAATCTTTTTCTTTTTGCTGTCCAATGGAAGAAGATTGTTTTTATTCTTTAAGAGAACGATTGATTCTTCTGCCACTTTAAGAGCCAGTTTTCTGTTTTCGTCTGTATCAACGTCCTTGAAACCAAGGTTTGCCCATGGAAGCTTTTTAGGATTATCAAACATACCAAGCTTGAATCTTGTCATAAGAAGACGGAAAACAGATTCATTTATTTTTTCTTCAGAGAGAATTCCCTGACGCACTGCATCAATTGCAGCATGATATGTACATCCGCAGTTTAAGTCACAGGTGTTTTCGATAGCGAGGGCAGCAGATTCTGCAGGAGTTTTTGTAACTTTGTGATTTTCGTGGAAGTCTCGTACAGCCCAGCAGTCAGAAACTACGTGACCTTTGAATCCCCATTTTTCACGGAGGATTTCTTTAAGAAGGAATTTGCTTCCGTTACAAGGTTCGTCATAAAGGCGCTGGTAAGCACCCATTACAGATTCAACACCGTTGTCTACAAGAGCCTTAAAAGCGGGAAGGTAAGTTTCCCAAAGGTCTTTTTTGCTTGGCTTGATGTTGTCTACATGGCGGCCTGCTTCCGGGCCTGAATGAACAGCGAAATGTTTTGCGCAGGCCGCTGTTTTCAGGTAGTCAGGATCATCACCTTGAAGTCCTTTTACGGCTGCAATTCCCATTTCAGAAGTGAGAACGGGATCTTCTCCGAAGGTTTCCTGTGCGCGTCCCCAGCGAGGGTCACGGACGATATTGATGTTTGGAGTCCAGAAGGTAAGGCCGGCAAACTGACCGCGGTTTCCTTTTTTTACCGATTCGTTGTATTTTGCCCGGGCTTCATCAGAAATAACTGAGTACTCTTTTTTTGCCAGTTCTGTATCCCATGTGGCTGCAAGGCCGATTGCCTGTGGGAAAACTGTTGCGGCGCCGTTACGTGCTACCCCGTGAAGTCCTTCGTTCCACCAGTTGTACTCAGGAATACCAAGACGAGGAACTGCCATGCTTTCGTGAAGCATGAGAGAAACTTTCTCTTCCAGAGTCATTTCCCCAATCAGTGCGTTGATTTCTTCAGTTCGTTCCTGTTCAATACTTTTTTTATTTGAACTTTTATCTGATTTTGCCATAAAACTTTTTTCTCCTGTTACTTTTAGTAGAAATAATATCACAGAAATAGGAATAAACTATAAGAAAATTTCCCAATTTTTACCTTATTTTTTGTAACTTCACTGTGGAAAGATGGTTACTTTATCAGAATGCGCAATGATATTGCGCCAGCCTTGCTTGTAATTTTTTCTAACTCCTACGAGAACCGCAGTCCCTCCTTTCTGCGGTTCTTTTTTTTTCCTAAGGGAATTTCCCCTAATTTTAAATTGTAGAATACCCAAAATCTCACTTAATTGAATTCACTTTCATTTTTCATTAAAATATTAGTATCTTTGGAAATAGGGCAGATTTTACTGCCATAGGAGATATAATGACACTTAATGACATTAAACACCCAAAAATCAAAGCTTGGGTAGAAGAATGTGTTGCAATGTGTGAACCTGATGATGTTTACGTTTGCGACGGATCTACAGCTGAATACGACCGCCTTATGAAAAAATGCGTTGATGCAGGTCTTGCTATTCCTCTCAAAAAGAAGGAAAACAGCTTCCTGTTCCGCTCACTTCCAAGCGATGTAGCTCGTGTTGAAGCCCGCACATTCATTTCTTCTGTAAAAGAAGAAGATGCAGGTCCAACAAACCACTGGATCGACCCAGTAGAACTCAAAGCAACAATGAAAGGTCTTTACAAAGGATGTATGCACGGACGCACAATGTACGTTATTCCTTTCTGCATGGGTCCCCTGGGTTCTCCAATCTCTAAAAACGGTATCGAAGTAACTGACTCTGAATACGTTGTACTGAACATGGACATCATGACTCGTGCCGGTTCAAAAGTTCTGGATCTCTTGGGAACAGACGGTGAATTCGTACCATGTCTCCACTCAGTTGGTAAACCATTGAACAATGGCGAAACAGACGGTGGAATCTGGCCATGTGCTGACGTTGAACACAAATACATTTCTCAGTTCCCTGATGAAGGACTCATCTGGTCTTACGGTTCAGGATACGGCGGAAACGCTCTTCTTGGTAAGAAATGTTTCGCTCTCCGCATTGCTACTGTACTTGCTCGCAAAGAAGGCTGGCTTGCAGAACACATGCTTATCCTGAAACTTACAAATCCACAGGGAGAAGTAAAATACGTAACAGGTGCTTTCCCATCAGCATGTGGAAAAACAAACCTTGCTATGCTTATCCCAACAATTCCTGGATGGAAAGTTGAAACAATCGGTGATGACATCGCTTGGATGAAATTCGGTGAAGATGGTCGTCTTTACGCTATCAACCCAGAAGCAGGATTCTTCGGAGTTGCTCCAGGAACATCTGCAGAAAGCAACAAAAACGCTCTCGTATCTGCAGAAAAGAACACAATTTACACAAACTGTGCTCTTACAGAAGACGGAGATGTTTGGTGGGAAGGAATCGGATACCCTGCTAAAGGTAACCTGGTTGACTGGAAAGGAAACACACGCCCAGCATTCCCTAAAGACAAAGCTCCTAAAGGCGAAGAAATGGCACATCCAAACGCACGCTTCACAGCACCAGCTGGACAGTGTCCATGTATCGCACCAGAATGGGAAGATCCAAAAGGTGTACCTATCAGTGCTATCCTCTTTGGTGGACGCCGTCCATCAACTGTACCTCTCGTACACCAGAGCCGCAACTGGAACCACGGTGTATTCCTCGGTTCTATCGTAGGTTCAGAAATCACAGCTGCTTCTACAATCAATGCAGACGAAGTTGGTAAAATCCGCCGCGACCCATTCGCTATCCTTCCATTCTGTGGATACAACATGGGTGACTACTTCCAGCACTGGGTTGACGTAGGTGCTTCTGCAAAAGATCAGGACAAACTTCCTAAGATCTTCTACGTTAACTGGTTCCGCAAGGACGATAACAATGCTGAACTCCCTGGAGGATTCATGTGGCCAGGATACGGTGATAACTCACGTGTTCTCGCATGGATCTTCGACCGCTGTGACGGAAAAGACAACTATGTTGACACACCAATCGGATACATGCCAAAAGAAGGTGCAATCAATACAGACGGTCTTGCAGACTACTACAAGAAAACACTTCCAGAAATCCTCAAGGTTGACGTTGAAGGATGGAAAAAAGAACTTAAAGATGTACGTGAAAACCACTACACAAAATTCGGTTCACACCTTCCAAAAGAACTCAGCGCTATTCTTGACGATATCGAAGCTCGCTTGAACGCATAGTTCTCGATGACATTGATTGCGGGTATACGCTTTGTGAATACCCGCAAAACGGCCGTGTCAAGGCTTTAAGCGACTTGTCGCGTGCCTTGACATGGACGTAAGCAAGACTTAACAAATAGGTTTGTTCTGAGTTGTAGTTAGACTACACAAAATTCGGAATACACCTTCCAAAAGATGAAGAACCCGACAATCCAGTGAATTGTCGGGTTCTGTCTTTATAGAGAACTTTCGAAGAAAGTTTTCATACTTGTGCAATTCTCGACGTAATCCAGACTTAATGCTTAGTTAAGGTGCGAGTTTTTGTGATTTTTGTGGCAGCAAAAAGGGGAGCCTCTTGCGACCCAACAAAAACTCGTTAGCAAGCCGCAAGGCTTGCGACAAGCTCGCTTGAACGCATAGTTCTTTAGGATATTGGGCGTTACGGTTCGCGCCGGGCGCTCACCGTCGGGCCCTTGCCTTTACTCCTCGGGTTTCACCCTGCGGTGTACCGGCAACGGTCCCTAACGCAAAAAGGGCTGTCCAATAAGTCCTGTCATGCTGAATCAAGATGACAAGGTCTTTATTCTTTTGGGACAGCCCTTTTTTTTTATTTATCTTGTTTCTTTACCTTTTATTTATCATTTACAAAAGGGGCTTCAAATACAGCGGTTTTGTCGTTGTAAGTAACTGTAAGTTTATTGCCTGAAACCTGCCAGTCATTTGAGCTTGCTATAACCTGAATGAAGGCATCTTCAAAATCCATTTCTTCAGGACTTCCCATCATTTTTGTTGATCCCACGTTGTTTCCAAGAGGGAACGAGTTTGTTCCGAGTATTGTGGCAAAGAAGTAATTTACTCCTGAAAATCCGTTTACAGAAAGTTCTTCTCCTGAATCAATATCTTCTACATAAGTAATATTCATGTATGCATCAGGCATTTTGTCAAACCCTGTAAAGCTTATTATTTTCCATTCACCGCAGAATTTTGTAATAGTAGTTGATTCTGAAACGGGAGAAGATGTTTTTGTTGAGCGACAGCTGATTATTGTAAGTACTGAAACAGCGGCCAGAATAAGTAATGATTTTTTCATGATTAGTCTCCATGTGAAATTGTGTTGTAAGTACAACCATCATACCATAAAATTGTTACAAAGAAAATAACTCTAAAATCTCTATGTCAATTCACAAAATCAAGAATAACATCTGACAGTTCAAAACCGGTGGTTCGAGAGGCTGGCCACTGATGAGGATAATTTTTAATTTCCATGAGCCAGAACTTTTTGGAATCATTTTCATATTTTGAAAGAACAGTATTGTTTCCGAAATCACCTTGTGAATACAGGTTCAGCTTGTGATGTGTAATCCAGAAATCCACAACATCTTCAATATAAGGATAAGCCCGCTGAACGTTTGGTTTTTCTCCGTCTTTTGAAAGAACAAGGTCATCTTTTGTGCCGTAAATCAGGAAAAGGTTACAGTTGGTGTTTTCGCGGGATTTGTTCCATTCATTCAGAGGTGCAAGCCCTGCCACGGCGATAATCGTACCAAAAGGCGATTTTTTCTGGAGGGCAGTGTAATTTGTCATGAATGCTCCGTTACTGAATCCGCAAAGATATGTGTTTTCTTTTTGAAGGCTGTAAGTGTTTTGAAAATAACGGGCAAGGGCACTGATATATCCAAGGTCATCTTTTTTTGAAGTTTTGCTACCGGCATTCCAGACGCCGTCTTTTCCGCTCGAAACATAACATACTGCATAACCTGCAGGTACAGCGCTTTGTTCCATTTTCGTCAGACTTTTGAAGCCCTGAATGGTCTGTCCTGCTCCGTGGAGCATAATGAAAATCCCTTTTGGGCTTTCCTCGGGAAGAAATAGGGAAAATTTTCTTTGGGTTTTGTCCCAGATGCAGGTATATACATTCTTCTGGTCAGAAACAGTAATATCCTGAAGTTTAGTTTGTTTTGCAAAAATCAGGTTTGATGTAAGGAGCCAAAAGGTAAAAAAAATGTACAGTTTTTTTGAAATCATGGAAGCACCAATTAATTTACATTTCGTACAATTTCAGTTCAGGGTAAACAGCCTGAATCAGTTTAAAGTTATGATCTTTTGTCCAGACTGGAATATCATATTTAATTCCTAAATACGCAATTAACACATCTGTCACCGGAATGGAATATACCTCCTGACGGAAATTCGTAACCGTCAAAAAATCACCACTGGCCCAAATCTTTCCAAGGAGTAATCTTGATATTCCAGGGCAGGAGCTTTGACCAGTCGGAGTTCTCATCAAAGTCG
>JAHBAD010000001.1 GCA_018385395.1 Treponema sp. | reverse complement strand
TCTTTGTTGTTCTGAATTTTGTATCAAAGAAAAATACAGTTTCGTTTCCATCCTGGTCACGGTAAATAGTTTTGCGAGCCTTGAAATCATAATCAAAAAATTCTGAAAATCCTTCTTCATTTCTTGTTTCATAAATTATGAAATTTTTAATACCATTGTTGTAATAAGATATGAGTTGAATTGAAGAACCATCACTTTTTCGTAATGCTGAAAGTTTTTTGCTGTAATTATAAACGAAAGATACTTTATCTCCATCCGAATCAGTTACAGAACTTAGATTATTTGAATTATAAGTGAAACTGATTTTATCTGCGGGATCGCGTTTGTTTTGAATGGATGTTACAAATGAATTGGGCACAATATTTGATGAAGGATTGGAATAATTTAAAATATACTCTTCGTTGAATGACGTTTTTACGGAAGTTATTTTGCAATCATCATCACGCTCTATAACGAGGAAATCTACCCGATTGTTAATAATTTTTACAAGAAGTCCTTCGCTGTTAAAAATTTTTTTCGAGTTATCAATATAAGTAAGAATGTATTGCTCTTCATCGTTTTTCCGAATGTTCAGGAATATGTTATTAACTGAAGAATCTTTCTTCCATTCGTTGTTATAATTTTTAAAAACATGCGGCGTAGAATCTTTATCAATAAACAGAATATTTCCAAGTCCACAATAAACCCAGGTTTCGGGAGTTCCGGAGTAATTTGAAAAAGTATTTTTTATATTTTGTGATGCTTTTAAAACTTTATTCAGAGCCGACCGTTTATCAACTTCCTGAGAATATCTGTTGAAATAAGAATTGTATTTGGAAATGTGTACCTTTAAAAGACTCAGTGAACTGGTGTAACGGTTGCAGATATCGGTGAGAGTATTGATATTATTTTTTATAGATTGAATTTCTGTAGATCCTTCATTGAAAAAATTAATTGCAGAATTCAGAAGATTTTCAGCCTGCGTTTTAAGGCTTTGTGCATTTTGTAATCTTTTTTCCAATTCTGTCTGTGCATTTGTAACACTGGAAACATGATAGTTACTGATTATAGAATCATTCATTCTGAATACTTTCTCGTAAGCCCAGGAAGTTCTGTTTTTCTGTTTTTCATATAATTCTTCAATACCTGGCTCTTTTCCTAAAAGAATTCTTTCGTCAAAAGTTGATGACCAGCCTGATCCGAAAATACCTGTAATATCATTATGCAATCCATATCTGCGCTCAAATGAAAAACCGTTTTTCAAAGTGATATCAGTGTCGTGCTGAATATATTCACCTGTTGAAACTCTTACAGGGTCTCCAGTTTCTTCGGCTTGTGTTTCATTTTCATTATTTTCAACAACTGTATTGTTTTCTGAAACCAATGGCGCAATATTAGTCTCTATAGATAAATCTCTGTCATCTGTAGTGCTGTCATTTTGTGCGACAACTGAATCAACAGCTTCCTCATTTGGAAGGTTTGAATTAACTGATGAAACTGAAGCATCTAAACTTTCAATCTCTTCTTCACATTTTTCTCTTGCATCTTCGTAGCCTTGCATGTTCGGAGCTGGTTGTCCGCTTGAAGAACTCCCGCCAGGGTAAGTTGAAATCTGACCGCTTCCATCATAGGCAAATCCCCATAAAACAGAATGGAAAACTGACATAACCATAATCAAACATAAGATCTTTTTCATAATGATTCTCCTGAAACTTTTTTCTACATAGTTAATAGGCAAAAATCAGTTAAAACAGGAAAGAAGAAAGTGAAAAAATGAAAAAAAAGTTCAGATTTGTTATAATTTCTTCATGGCAAAATTTGATTCACTTATTTTTGATGTTGACGGAACAATCTGGGATACAACTCCCATTGTTGCTCCTGCCTGGAACGAAGCAATGGATATATGCGGCCTTTCTTACGCACACGTTACAGCCGATGATTTGAAACAGCTTTTTGGAAAACCTATGGATGAAATCATCGCCCGCATTCTTCCAGATGAAAACAAAGAAACCCGCGAAAAATTCAAGCTTTGCTGCTATGAAAAAGAAGAAGACGCGGTGGGCTCAGCTGGCGGAAAACTTTATCCCCATATGAAAGAAACCCTCGAAGCTTTAAGCAAAAAATATAAGCTTTACGTAGTTTCAAACTGTCAGAGCGGTTACATAGAGACAATGCTTCGCGTTACAGGATTCGGCCCGTATTTTATGGACCATGCCTGTTACGGCGACGAAGAAAAACTGAAGGATGAAAATATCCGTTTAATTATTGAACGAAACGGATTAAAAAATGCTGCATACGTTGGTGACACTCAGGGAGATGCTGACGCTACACATAAAGCGGGCATTCCTTTCATTCACGCTTCCTATGGCTTTGGAAAAAACGTTGACCGTGCAGAGTACGTTATCAGCGGCATTAAAGATTTGCTGAATCTGTAATTTTAATTTGATCAGGAAAAGAAAATGATTCTTACAGTTTGTTTAAGTTCCACACTTCAGAAAACAGTTACTTTTAATAAGGTTTTGCTTACACATGTAAACCGTTCAACTTCTTACCGTCTGGACGCTTCAGGAAAAGCGGTAAATACAGCCCGCGTCCTTGATATGCTGGAGCCGGGCGTTTCACTTTCTCTCTGTCCTCTTGGAAAAGAGAACGCTGACCTTTTTCTGAAATTAGCAGAACAAGACAAGCTTGCCGTAAAAACAGTAATGGTTCCAGGCTTTACCCGAGAATGCCTTACACTTCTGGATTCTTCAAATCACGAAACAACAGAAATTGTGGTAGGGGAGCCAGCTCTTGATTTCGACCGTGAAAAAGCAGAACAAGAGTTTATGGAAATTTTGCAGAAAGCATTGTCAGAGGGGACAGACCCCTACGGTAAAGAGGGGACAGACCCCCAATTAAAACAAGAGGGGACAGACCCCAAATCAAAACAAGAGGGGACAGACCCCAAATCAAAACAAGAGGGGACAGACCCCCAGTCAAAACAAGAGGGGACAGCCCCCCAATTAAAACAAAGGGGGACAGACCCCCAGGATGATAAAGCAGTGCAGGCGGTGGTTCTGGCAGGAAGTCGTCCTGCCATGTGGTCAGAAGACTTTCAGGCGCGAATTTCAAAAGTGGCTGTAGATGCCGGCGTTATTCTTCTTGCTGATTTTTGCGGCAAGGATTTGTTAAGAACTCTGGAACAATGTACTCCTCAGATTATTAAAATCAATGAAGAAGAATTCTGTTCAACTTTTGGTTATGAATTCCCGCTTCCTGAAGATAAACTTCGTCTGCTGATTTCTGAAAAATCAAAAGAACTAAAAAACGTAATAGTAATCACTCGTGGAACCGAAGAAACATATGCTGCCCGTAACGGAGTGTTTTATTCACATCCTGTGGAAAAGGTTGTTCCTGTGAACACAACTGCCTGCGGTGACACTTTTAATGCAGGTTTCATTTATGAATATCTTAAAACACTGAATGAAACCGGAAAAGCTGATGTTCAAAGTGCCCTTTCAAAAGGAACCTGGTGCGCTGCCCGTAATGCCGAAAGTGAAGTTCCAGGAACAATCCGTTAATTGGGATTTTTAGAAGATTCTTAGAATAATCAGAAATATTTTTATATTAATTTGGCAAAGTCTCTAGTAATTTGATGATATGAGTAAGATTTTTATAAACCAGGTTGGTTATCTTCCTGATGCCGACAAAGTTGCTGTTGCTGAAGTTTTTAATGAAAATGAAACTTCATTCTGTGTAAAAAATGAAGATGGAACTGTTGTTTTTGAAGGACAGGTTTCCGATATCCGCAATGATGAACTTGCAGGCGGAAAATACGGTGTTCTGGATTTTTCAGAAGTTAGTGCGGCCGGACGTTACAAAATATGTTATGACGGAAATGAAAGTTATGCTTTTGACGTTAAACCTGGCGTTTACAAAAATCTGTATAAGTCTTCACTTGAATATTTTACTCTGAGCCGATGCGGCGAAGAAGTTCGTGACCCTGTATGGGGACATAAAGCCTGCCACACCGGACCGGCTGACGTGTACGGAACAAAAGACAAGCGTGTGGCCGACGGCGGCTGGCATGATGCAGGCGACTACGGCCGCTACATTGTTGCAGGCGCAAAAACCGTAATGGATCTGCTTTTGTCTTATGAGACTGAAAAAAACATGTACGGAAAAACAATGTCTTTCTGGCATGACGAACTTTCCATTCTGGATGAAGTTCGTTTTGAACTTGAATGGTTTTTGCGTATGCAGCGGGAAGACGGCGCCGTTTATCATAAAGCAAGCTGTTACCATTTCTGCGGTTTCATCTGGCCTGATATGGAAAAAGATCCTCTTGTTCTGGCACCGGTTTCTACAACTGCTACTGCAGACTTTGCAGGCTGTTGTGCATACGCCGCAAAGTTCTACAAAGAATCAGATCCTGAATTTGCAGATCGCCTTTTAAAGGCAGCATTTCTTTCTCAAAATTATCTTGATACTCACGAAGACGAGCTTTATAAAAACCCTGCTGAAATTACAACAGGCGGTTATGGCGACGGCTGTGCAAAGGATGAACGGTATTTTGCCCTTTGTGCTCTCTTTGGGGCAACAGGAAACGCTGAATACCTGAAAAAAGCCCTTCAGATGCGTAAAGAACTGCAGGAAAATCCATGGTGGGGCGACGGTTTTGGATGGGGCTGCTTTACAGGTTTTGGTAATGAATGCCTTCTCCGTCTTGAAGATGGTGTTCTGAACGCCTTAAATGTTGAAGACCGTAAAATTGCTGACACTCTTATTCAGGAAATAAAAGCAGCTGTGATTGCCACTGCAGATAAAGCTTTGGAAATTGCAGAATCAAACGTTTTTGCTTATCCTATGGGAAAAGTGTTCTGGGGAAGTAACGGTGCTGTTATGGATGTAGGACACTGCCTTACAATGGCTTATGATCTTACAGGTGATGAAGAATATTTCCATTGCTTTCAGCGCCAGCTTTCCTATATTCTGGGTGTAAACCCTGTGGATTATTGTTATGTGACAGGCTTTGGGTCTAATCCTATGAAAAATCCGCACCACAGACCTTCGGGTTTTAAGAAACGTCCTATGCCTGGAATGTTAAGTGGGGGACCCGGAACAGGATTGAACGACGCCGTAGCAAAAGAAAAACTCCAGGGACAGGCACCACTTAAGTGTTTTATAGACCATGCAGGAAGCTACAGTACAAATGAAATTGCCATTTACTGGAACAGCCCCCTGACGCTTGGTCTTTCCCGTATGCTTTAAAAAGTCATTTATTTTGTTAATAAACAGGGCGTTCCCCGGCGTCTGCTCCGCATCCGCCGGGTCGGTGCTTCCGGGCTTGCCTGACGGCCGGTTTTCCGCTTCGCTCCAAACGCGCAAGCGCCCCTCCAGTACCTAACGCAGAACGTTAAACAAAAAAGCTGCTCGTCATTCGAGCAGCTTTTTCTGTCATGGTGGTTGAGTTCATCGAAACCACCAGATAGTACATTTCCCGTAATTATTTCACGAGGGCATACGTCCGCATGCGCGGCCGTTTGCCTATAGGAAATTTATTTCAGTACATCAAATACCGCTTCGCGCTATTTCACGAGGGCGTCGATCGGGTCGATGCTGCCGTCATCATTGAACTTTAGTTCGCAGAATTTGATGTTGCGGTTCTGGTTTACACCCTTAGAAAGTTCACAGTCATGGTAGAACAGATACCATTTGCCGTTGAATTCAACGCAGTAATGGTGGTTTGTCCATCCAAGAACTGGTTTAAGCAGAACTCCGCCATATGTGTATGGTCCGTAAACATTCTTTGATGTTGCGTAAACGATGTTGTGTGTATCACCTGTTGAGTATGTGAAGTAATATGTGTCTCCGCGTTTGAACTGACATGGTCCTTCAAAGTAGCGGCGGTCGTGGTCTGTAGCTTTAAGCGGTTCACCATTTTCGTCAAGAACAACAACATCTCGTGGTTCTTCAGCGAAAGATTTCATATCAGGAGCCATTTTTGCAATTTTTCCGCAAACTGCATATCCTTCTGTTGGTTCTTTGTTGTCTGCACCCCAAACGTTGTTGCGGTACTGGTCAAGCTGTCCGCCCCAGATTCCACCGAAAGTACAGTAGAATTCACCGTCTGTGTCGTTGAAAAGACATGGGTCAATGGAGTATGAACCTGGAATAGGGTTTGGTTCAGCTTTGAATGGGCCGCCAGGATTTTTACCTGTTGCGATACCAAGACGGAACATTCCTTCCTTGTCGCGGGCTGGGAAAATAAAGTAGTATGTGTCACCTTTCTTATTGCAGTCTGGTGCCCACAGCTGTTTTGAAGCCCAAGGTACATCTTTAAGGTGAAGAACTTCACCGCAGTCTTTTGGATAGTTTTCTGTGTCAGCCATTTCAAATACGTGGTAGTCACGCATATTGTACTGGTCGCCGTTGTCGTTGTTTTCTACGTCTTCTCCAGGGTCGTGAGAAGGGTAAATGTAGATTTTTCCATCAAATACGTGAGCTGATGGGTCGGCTGTAAACATGTTAGTAACAAGTGGTTTGTTCTGAATCATTGAATTTATGTTCTCCTTTTTGGCAGAAAAAAAATCTGTTAATCTGTCAAAAAAAGGGCGGTGAGTTGACCGCCCCCCATTGAGAATAGTTTAATTTAAGAATCTTCTTTCCGTAATCAGAGAAATTCCCTTATATAACTGAAAAAATTACACCTGTTAATAAGCCTTGAAATCGTGGATTACGCTGATTGCAGACTGAATTTTGTAGTCCGGAAGGATTTCTGCAGCAAGTCTTGTAGCTTTTTCTACAGTTGCAATTGAATCAGAAACGCCCTGAAGGATTACAGTTTTGTCTTCGATTACTGCATGAAGGAATTCAATCTTTACTTTGTAATCAAAAATCAGCTGATTGATAAGTTTCTGGGCTTTCAGCATTTTTTCGATTTTTTCTTTGCCTTCATGTTCCGATTTTTCATTTATCAGAGCTTTTGAAAGAGCAAGAATGACGTCAGAAGCAGCTTCACAGTCCAGAATTGTTGTATTCAGGACTGCTGTGTAGTTCTGAGGATCAGCCCAGTCAACATTATAGAAACTTTTATGGAATCCAACGCGGTTTTCATCGCTTTCTGTAATGCGCTGTTTTGCCTGCTTTTCATTCCAGCTTTTTTCATCCATAAGACGCTGAATGCGGGTATTTTCATCTGCAATAAGGCGAATTCCGATATGGTTCGGAACATTTGCAAAAAGTGCAAAGGCACCACGTCCGATAAATACAACATTGCCCTGATCTGCCGCTTCCAGAAGTGCCAGATGAAGAAGATCCAGGTATTCGTCACGGTCTTTTGCCAGAGATGCTAAAAAGCCCGGTTTGCGTTCATCGTATTTTGGAAGCTTGTTTTCCGGGAAACCATGTTCAACAAGGCTTTTTTCAATGTCTTTGCGGGTGATAAATTTGTAGTCCAGTTTTTTTGCAAGTGCTGCGGCAATTTCATCACCAAGAGCAGCTACTTCGCGGGAAATTGTAATTATTGCCATATAAGCCTCCTACAAATATAATAAACCCGAAAAGGGATTTTCGCAAAATGAATGATGAAAAACTTATCTGGACGGAGAAATCTTCAAAGGATTTATTGAAAACTGTCGTTTTCGACGTTACTTCGCGTCATTCTGTCAGTTCAGATGGCCTTGAAGGAGATTATATTGTTGTAAATGCACGGGACTGGGTTATTGTTGTTCCGGAAGACGGTGATGATTTTCTTATGGTAAAACAGTGGCGTCACGGAGAAAAAGCTTTGAGTATTGAATTTCCTGGCGGCGTAATTGACGCCGGCGAAGAGCCTGAACAGGCTGCCCGCCGCGAGCTTCTGGAAGAAACAGGCTGCGAAGCTGGAATAATGACAAAACTTGCCACTTTTAATCCGAACCCGGCACTTTTTTCAAATCATGTTCATGTTTTTCTGGCTCAGGACCTTAAACAGACATCGGCTCAGAAACTTGATGAAGACGAATATGTAAACTTTTTCAAAATGCCAAAATCAGAAGTTCTGGAAAAAATGGGAACTTCTGAAATGCCTCACGGGCTTATGCTTTCGGCTCTGGGATTGTATCTTGCACGGGAAAAAGGGGATTGTTGTAAGTAAAATATGATTAAGGCTGTAATTTTTGACCTGGACGGAACATTAATCGACACAGAAAAGTATTTTAGAATCAACTGGCCAAAGGCTTTTGAACATTTCGGCTATAAAATGACGGATGAACAGTATCTTTCAATCCGTTCCCTTGGGAAACCTTTTGTTCAGAAAACTCTTAAGGAGTATTCAGGGGATCCGAATTTCGATTACGACAAAGTGGTCGCTTACCGCAGCGAACTTATGGAAGAAAGTCTTGCAAAAAATGGGCTTGAAACTAAGAAAGGAGCTGAAGAACTGCTTTCTTTCCTGAAAGAAAAGGGAATAATCTGTGCTATTGCTACGGCTTCTCCTGTAGACCGCTCGGAACGGTATCTGAAAACCGCCGGAATCTTTTCGTATTTTGACCGAATCATTTCTGCAAGAAACATGAAGGAAGGAAAACCTTCTCCCGACGTTTATGAATATGCAGTAAAAGAACTGAATCTTAAACCTGAAGAATGTTTCGCCGTTGAAGATTCTCCAAACGGAATTTTAAGCGCCAGCCGTGCCGGGCTTAAGGTAATCATGGTTCCGGATCAGGCACCTTGCGAAGAGTATGTAAAAGACCTGCTTTTTGCCGAAGTTTCAGATCTTTCCGAAATCAAACAGTATATATAGCCTCTAAAAAACTTACTCCCAGTCACATTAATGGGTGTGTCAGGACGCTAGTTTGGGGGGCCGTCCCCAAACCCCTGGCAAGGAAGCTGCTGTGCAGCGATCGACAGCTGCACGTGAAGCGCGTATAAGAAACTTATCAAGCCGCGTTTCAAGTGCCCTGCATATCACATTCTGTTCCTTCGCGTAATTCATTGAAGCAAAAATATTTATTTGATTTATTCCTAGTACCTTATCATATAATAAATCACGTAAACCCAGCCTAAAAGGCCGTGAACTATTGCCCAGCCTATAGATTTCCATGTTACAAAGCTTATAACCATGGCAAGGGCTGTACCAAAAGAAATACCTTCCTTTACTGTTTTTCTGATAATTTGTGTTGATCCGTCTTTTCTAACAATGATTTCTTCTTCCATCTGGAACCTCCTGATGTTTCAGATAATAACACAGCTGGTTTCGGAATTATCAGGAAGTGCACCAGATGTCAGTTTTCGTGCACGAAATGCAAAAAAAAGCTGTCATTTTCATGACAGCTTTTCGGTTTTTATGTTGCAAATTTAATTGCTGTAAGGCTCGTATACTCAAGGCGCGACTTGCGCGCCGACATAAATAATTTCCTCCAGGTAAATGAACCCGAAGGCAACATTAGTTGCTGTAGGGTTCATATTCCTTCTTCGGATCGTATGTACCATCGCGGTATTCGCCGGTGATACTTGGAACCTTCATCTTCATACCAGGATGGATCAGGTTTGGATCTTCTGGTTTTGGCATATTCTGTTTATTAGCCTGATACAGGTTTTCCCAAAGCAGAGGGTTGTTGTAGATGTATGGACGGCCTGAAATGTTCCAGTAACAGTCTTTTGTTTCTGCCCAAGGGCGAACAATGTACCATGCTGGAAGCGGTGTGATTTCGCGTATTCCGTCCAATGCAGTCAGAACAGCTTTTGCATATTCTGCCGCTTTTTCATAATCTTCTGCAGCGTATGCTTTTTCAGCATTTCCCAGGTTTTCTTTTGCGCTTGAGTAAGCCATAGGGAAGTTTCTGTCAGCCTGAATGCTTTCTGCATATTTAAGCTGGTTTCTTGCCAGGTTCAGTGCATCATCAGCATTTGTTTTGGCTGTCATCATTTCAATGAAAGCTTTTGAGAGAGCTGCGTTTTCTTCTGCCAGTTTTGCAAATTCAATTGATTCTGCATATTCACCGGCATCCATTGCTGCTTCTGCTTTCTTTGTGTATTCGTTTGCCAGTTTCTGATAAGTGTTATTTTTATAACTTGCTGCAAAAACTGAAGCTGAAACTAAAAGGGCTGCGAGAGTTAAAAATACTTTTTTCATTATTCATCTCCTTCTGCTTCTGTCATTGTTTCAGGAATTTCTTCAATGGCATCATCAGGATTTGCATATTCTGTTGCTTCCAGAAGAACTGCATCTTCAGCTTCAATACCTTCTGTATTTTCACCTACAGGATCTGTAATATCAGCGGAGGCTGCAAGTTTTTCTGCTTCAGCAACTGCTTTCTTTGCAGCTTCAATGGCAGCCTGTGCGGCAGCACGTTTTACAGAGATTTCTTCATAAAGGGCTATGAATTCATCGTCAGCATCGATGTAGTGATTGATAGCTTTTTCAGCTGCCTGCATTGCATACAGAGTGTCGCCTTCTTTGAATTCCTTTACAGCATTCTTGTAGCGGTCTTTTTCTGCAACCGCTGCTTTTACAGAATCAGCTTTTCTTTTTGATTCATAAGCTTCATTACGCCAGTATTTTGCAAGTTGTTTGTAGCCGACCAAAAGTACTGCATTGTAGCGGGCATTTACTTCTTTTGCTTTTTCTTCAAGCTGTGCACCTGTAACAGAATCATCATTGAACATTGCTTCAAGTTCAGCAAGGAGACTGTTCCCTTCGTCATAATTTTTCTGGTCATATTCAATAAGCTCACTTTCTTCGATTTCAAGTTTTGAGGCCAGTGCTTTTTCGTAGGCTTTCAGAGCTGCTTCACGGGCTGCTTTGTCTGCTTCTTCAGCGGCTAAAGCGTCATCTTCGGTAGAAGTTTCTTCTTCGTTTAAAACCGGTTCTTCAACAACTGATTCAGGTGCTGATGGTTTTACTTCTGGCTCCGGTTCAGGTTTTGAACCACAGGATATAAAAATCATCAGAGCTGCTGTTGCAAGAACAACAAGACTAGTTTTTTTCATACATACCTCTCTTTTTTTATATGTGTATATTTATTCTATATTAATATATGGAATCCGACAATGTTTTAATCTTTGTCATATAAAGGGGGGAAGTCTCCCCCTCGCTCCAACCTGCTTCGCAGTTTTCCGCTACCCCCTCTGCGGGCTCAAACGCCGCCCGCAACGCCTGCTATAAAATCAGCCCGCGCATTTCTTCCAGGTTTTTGTAACCTTTGCGCTTCATAAAAGCAGAAAGCCCGTCTATACATTCAATCATAGCTAAAGGATTTGCAAATGTTGCTGTTCCAACCTGGCAAAGAGAAGCCCCCGCCATAATGAATTCAACTACATCCTGCCATTTTTCAATACCGCCAATGGCAATAACAGGAACCTGTTTATTTATCGGCAGTTTTTTGATTTCACTACAGAGTTCATATACAAGTCTTACTGCAATTGGTCGAACGGCAGGACCACCGAATCCGGCTTTGATTTTATCAAATACAGGAACTCCCCGCTCAATGTCGATGGCAACGCCCTGGAAAGAGTTACAAAGGCTGATTCCGTCAGCGCCGGCTTCAATACAGGCAAGGGCAACTTCGTTCAAGGCCGGAGCCTGAGGAGTAAGTTTTACCATAAGAGGTTTCTTTGTTATTTCGCGGATAGTTTTTGTGATGGCACCGGCACTCTGGCAGGTCATACCGAATGAAGCACCGCCGGCTGCAACGTTTGGGCAAGAGATATTCAGTTCAATTACTGGAACATCAGTTTTATCCAGAAGTTTTGCGCCTTCCACATAGCTTTCTGTTGTTGAGCCTGAAAGGTTTGCAATTGTAACAGGCTTAAGTTTAAGCATTTCTGGAAGTTCATTTTCTATAAAGTGAGGGATTCCAGGGTTATTAAGCCCGATGGAGTTCATGACGCCGCCTGGAACTTCCCAGATGCGGGTTCCTTCGTTTCCTTGGCGGGGTTCAAGGGTAAGACCTTTTGAAGAAATACCGCCAAGACGGTTTACATCAAATACAGATTCATATTCTACGCCAAAGCCGAAAGTTCCTGAGCTTCCGATAAGAGGATTTTCAAAACGAACGCCTTTGAAATCAAAAGAAATGTCAGGAGTGAATTCTTTCTGTGGCTCACCGGGTTTTGCGGCCATCGACCCCCAGCGGTTTGGTTTTGAGCTGAAAGAGTTTTTGAACTGTGGGAAAGACAGGATTTTTGAATCAAATACAGGACCGTCTTTACAGCAGCGTTTGAGACCTTCAGAAGTTTCAATTGTACAGCCAAGACAAACGCCCATACCGCAGGCCATGCGGGCTTCCATACTGAGCCAGCACTGAACTCCGCATTTTTCAGAAACCTGTTTTACGTAGTTCAGCATTGGGGCAGGTCCGCAGGCATAAACTGCACTGTATTTTCCGTTTTTCAAAACTTCTTCTGTAAGGGCTGCAGAAACCATACCCTTGGTGCCGCAGCTTCCGTCATCAGTTGTAATCCACAGGTTTTCGGCTTTAAGGTTTTCAAGTCCGTAGGAACCGCTTTTGAATGCGGCAACAAAGTCATAAGATTTTTCTGTAAGACTTTCTGCAAAGCCTGCAACAGGAGCAACACCAATACCGCCGCCAACAATAAGTACTTTTTTGCCGTCGGCAGGGCGAGGGAAAATGTTTCCTAAAGGTCCAAGAACCTTTATTTCATCATTCAGTTTAAGACTGCACAGTTCTATAGTTCCTGTTCCTTTTACAAGAATAAGGAAAGAAACTTCAACAGAGTCACCTTTCTGTTCAGCATGAAAAACGCTTATTGGACGTGCCAGAAGGCAGTCGCTTTTTACAGGATGCAGCATGTAAAACTGACCTGGAACAGGTTTGCGTTCTCCTTTAATCAGAAGTTTAAGACAGAAAACGCTTCCGTCAGGAACGGCCCCGTTCAGCTTGTCACAGTAAGTAACAGTTCCTCTTGTGAATTCAGGATAGGGAATACCATTGCAGTCAGTAATATTCTTGGACATGAAAATCTCCTTTGTAAAATGTAGGATTAAATCAAATAGATTTGTTTATTCAAGTTTAATGAATTACTCCCAGTCACAAAAATGGGTGTGTCAGGACGCTAGTTTGGGGG
>JAHBAD010000005.1 GCA_018385395.1 Treponema sp. | reverse complement strand
GTGTTACAACTCTGTTCGACGGAAAAGGACGCCTTGGAGAAATTTATATGGGTACCGCTTATGCTCTTACTCCATATATCCTTCTGCAGATTCCTATGATCATTCTCAGTAACTTTGTTACTGTTGAAGAAGGTGCTTTCTATACGGTTTTCAATGACCTGTCACTTATGTGGGCTCTGTTATTGATTTATATGGCAATGATGATGATTCATTCGTACGGTGCAGGAAAAACTTTCCTGTTCATGATCTTCACAGTATTCGGTATGCTTGTATTCATTTTCATTATGCTTCTGTTCTTCAGTATGATTTCTCAGGGTGTTGCATATTTCGTATCACTCGCAAAAGAAATTATGTTCCGATTGAACTGATTAGGCTTAGGAGTACTTTTAATGAAAACTAAAGAACCAAAAACCGAACAGGTTAAAGAAATAAAAGAAAAGAAGGTTAAGGCTTCAAAAGAACCAAAGGCAAAAAAGGCTAAAAAGCAGATGCCTGAAGGTTATATTGGTCGTCCAAAACCAATGAAAACAAAGAAATTTGAATTCCACAAACCAACTACCGGATTTTATGTTCGTCTTGGTATTTGGGCTGTTGTAATTGCTTTTGTTGTATATCTTGCAATCAGACTTGCAAACGTTCAGACAGTAAATCTTACTAACGTTGTTCGTTATGATTTCAAAGCTGAAGGACAGCCTGCAAGTTATGTTCTGGAAAACAATAAACTCAAAATGGAACTGGATCCATTTACAACAACTTTTACTGTTACTCAGAAAGATACAGGTAAAATCTGGTATTCAAATCCTGCTGACGCTAAAAATGATAAACTTGCACTTTTAAAGGAACGTCAGAATCTTCAGTCACCATTCCTTTTGAAGTATTCAACAGAAAATGGTGTTGATACTCTTTACGATTTCTATTCTTCTTCAATTGATAAGAAAGTTTATGAAATTGAACAGAAAGGTAATGAAATTACTGTAAATTACTCAATTGGTGAAATTGAAACTGTTTACATTTATCCTATGGCTATTACAGAATCTGATATGGATGTGTGGCTTGAAAAAATGACTAAGTCTGAACAGCGTTCGGTAAAATCTAATTACCGTCGTTTGGAAGATGGTACTTTCCTTCCATCTGATGATGTTAATCAGCTGATGAAAGATTATCCAATGCTTAAAAATGAAGCTATTTACCTTATTCGCGATAGCGTTCAGACTTATCTTAAAGAAAAGGTTCAGGGAATCTTTGAAAAATATGGTTACACAATGGAAGATTTCCAGAAAGATATGGAAATGTATGCAGGTGCAAAAACAAAAAATGTTCCTGGTTTCAATGTAACTGTTGTTTATAAATTGGATGGTGACAAACTTATCGTTGATATCCCATTTGACAAGATTTCTTACAAAACTGATTTCCCAATCATCAGACTTTCAGTTCTTCCATATTTTGGATGTGGTGGTGCAGATGATGAAGGTTTCCTTCTGGTTCCAGAGGGAGGCGGATCAATCATCAACTTCAATAATGGAAAAACAAAGCAGAACGCTTACTTTGCTGATGTCTATGGATGGGACTATGCAACAGACCGTAAAGCAGTTATAACAGAAACACGTGCTGCATTCCCTGTATTTGGTATTTCAAACGGAGATTCAAGCTTTATTTCAATTATTGACAAAGGCGCTGAATATGCCGGTATCAATGCCGATGTTGGTGGCCGCATGAGTTCTTATAACTATGCATATGCTGAATACAAAATGATTCATGGTGAACAGTATGAAGCATCATCTAGAAACATTAATACTCAGTATGCATATGAAAGAGGTCTTACTCCGGGTGAATCTATTTCTCAGATTTATACTTTTGTAAACGGAAATTCTTATGTTGATATGGCTAAAGCTTACAGATCGTTCCTTTTTGGAAATGATTCAAATGTAAAAGATAAGGATGTTCCTGTTGCTGTTGAAATAGTTGGGGCTGTTGATAAGGTTCAGCAGGTTCTTGGTATTCCAAAAACCAGACCATATAAACTTACTTCTTATACAGAAGCTTCTGATATTATGAAACGTATTGAAGCTGATGGTATTAAGAATACTTCTTATAAACTGACAGGTTTCATTAATGGTGGTGTTCGTCAGCAGTTCCTTACAAAAGTAAAATATATTGATCAGCTGGGTGGAAAGTCTGCTTTTGATAAGATGGTAAAAAAAGCATCAGAAAGTGATTCAGAACTTTATCTGGATGCAACTGTTCAGTTTTCAAACAGAACCGGTTTCTTTGGCGGATTCAATCGCTTTAAAGATCCTGCACGTTTTGCAAGTTCAGAAGTCTGTGAAATCAGTGAATATTCTCCTGTTTTCTATGGAAAACTTGATACCCGTGATACTTATTACCTTCTTAAGCCTTCTGTAACACAGAAAATTGTTGAAAGACTTGGAAAGGATGCTGTAAAAGCAAAAGTAGACGGTGTTTCATTCCATGATAACGGATATATTCTTTCTTCAGATTATAATACTCGTGATAAAGTAAGCCGTTCGGCTTCTAAAGATATGCAGGTTGCAGAATTTGAATCAATTAAGGAAAAGAACCTTGGAATTATGGTTAATGCCGGAAATGCTTATTCAATAAAGTATGCTGATTTTATTACAAATATGGTTATGCACGGAAATGAATATGCAATTCTTGATAAATCAGTACCATTTTATCAGATAGCTCTTCACGGAAATGTTAAATTTGCCGGCTCTCCAATCAATCTTGCTCCTGAAAATAAACAGGGCATTCTTGAAGCAGCAGAATCTGGTTCAGCTCTTTTCTTTACCTTTATGAATGCAAGTGAAAAGAAACTTCAGGATACATTCTATACTGAATACTATGCATCTAACTTTGATAACTGGGAAGAAAGACTTGAAGAAGTATATTCTGAATACAACTCAAAACTTGGAAATGTTGTAAGTTCAAGAATCGATGATCACAAATATCTTTCAAATGCAGTAACTTGTACAACATTTGAAAATGGTTATAAAGTTTACGTAAACTTCGGGTACACAGACTTTACAACTGAAGGCGGCCTTTTAATTCCGTCCCGCGATTATAAAGTGGAGGCTAAATAATGAATCTTAAGATTTTCAAGAAAAAGAAGATTGGTCTTCTGGGACACCGTGCAATTATTGGATATGCATTTATCTGTCCTTTTATTATTGGTTTTGTGTTCTTCATGATAAAGCCTCTTGCACAGTCACTTTATATGAGTCTTTGTAATGTTGAACTTACACCACAGGGATTCAACATGGAATTGAATAAGTTCGGACATTATATCCGTGCTTTGACAATTGACCCTGAATTCAACCGTATGCTTACAGAAACTATCGGAACTATGTTCTTCCAGTCTCTGGCTACAATTGTTTTCAGTTTCTTTGTTGCTTTGATTCTGAATCAGAAGTTTAAGGGACGTGCTTTGGTACGTTCTATCTTCTTCCTTTGTGTTATTCTTTCTTCAGGTGTTCTTGTTGGTCTTGAATACAACAACTCACTTCTTGCATCTCTTAAAGATACAATTGAAGAATCGGGTCGTTCAAATACTATTACTGACGTTCTGGAAAAAATCCTTGTTTCTAACACTGGTGGTGTAAACGGTATTTCCGGAAAAGTTTTCAAAAAGGTTTTTGAAATCATTGATGGTATTTACGATGTTGCAATGGCATCTGGTATCCAGATTATCATATTCCTTTCAGGGCTTCAGAATATTTCACCAAGTATGTATGAAGCTGCATCAATGGAAGGTTGTACATCATGGGAAAGCCTTTGGAAAGTTACTGTTCCAATGGTAAGTCCTCTCATGCTTGTATGTTGGATCTACACAATTGTCGACTTCTTTATGAAGACCGACAACCAGATTATGTCAAAAATCAATGAACAGATGATTGTTTACCTTAACTATGGTTACAGTTCTGCTTTAGCATGGATTTACTTTATTGTAGTTATGCTTTTCATTGGTTTGAGCTCGCTGATTATTTCTAAGGTGGTGTACAAAAATGAGTAGAAAAGAAAAAACAAACACTGCTGTAGCTCAGAAACGTTCATTCTGGGACCGCAATGAAGCTTCCGGAGGAATTCTTCTTAGAGAAACAAGCAAAAAATATGCTATTTCGATTTTCCGTGCCATTCTTCTGTTTGGTATGTGTTTTATGATTATTCAGCCAATTCTTAATAAACTGTCATTCAGTTTCATGGCTGAAAAAGACCTGTATGATACAACAATTATTGTTCTGCCTAAAAACTGGTCAGTATTAAACTGGAAAATTGCGGCTGCAGTTATGGATTTCAAACCTGCATTGTTTAATACAATCTGGGTTTCAGTTCTGGTTTCTGTAATTCAGGTTCTTATGTGTTCTCTTGTTGGTTACGGATTCAGTCGTTTTAACTTTCCGTTCAAAAAGTTCTGGTTCTTCTGTGTTATTCTGGTAATTGTAATTCCACCACAGACAATCTCAACTTCTTTGTTCCTCCATTTCCGCTTTTTTAAGTTCTTTGGAGCAACTCTGAACCTTCGTAACTCAATGATTCCTTATGTCCTTATGTGTTTTACATGTATGGGGCTTAAAGATGGTCTTTATATTTTCATGATTCGTCAGTATTTTATGGGATTCCCATTTGAACTGGAAGAAGCTGCATATGTAGATGGATGTAACTCATTTGTAACATTCTTCAAAATCATGATTCCTGGTGCTAAGCCAATTCTGACATCTTGTTTCCTGTTCTCATTCGTATGGCAGTGGACAGACAGTTTCTATACTGAACTGTTCCTTGGAAAAATCAAGATGCTTTCAATCCAGGTAGCAGCCCTTGGTGACCGTTTCGCACAGTACATGCTTAATACTTATGGAACTCCAACTGTAACAACGGGTTATACAAATGCAGTGGTTTCAACAGGCGTACTTTTAACACTTATTCCTCTGCTTATTTTGTATCTTTTTGCACAGAACCTGTTTGTAGAAAGCCTTACAGCTTCTGGTATGAAGGAATAGTAAATATTTTCGGATATCTCCGATTTTGAATAATGAAAACCGCACTTTGAATAAAGGTGCGGTATTTTTTTTCTTCCAGCATAATAGGAGAATTCGATTTTGTTGAAAGAAAAAACAGAAATAATTTTTGCTTTATTGAAAAATGATGTTATAATATAAAAATCAAACTAAGATTGTCATGTGTATATGCATAGGAGGACAATAATGCTTACAACAACAAAAAAAGTAGTGGCAGCAGGTCTTACAGCCCTTATGGTTGCATCTGTAGTTTCTGCAAAGCCAAAGAAGATGTCTAAGGAAGAAAAAGCTCAGGCTAAAGTTCTTGAAAAACAGTTCAAAAATGCCGGCTATGTTGTTCAGAAGAACTCAAAAGGTAAAGTTTGGAACTTTGATGGAATGTCAGTTATCGTAGCTGACTGGTGGTCAAATGCAAACGGACTTCAGTCTGAAGCTTCTAAATCTCCAGTTGAAGAAGATGGAAAAAAATTCCGTCAGTATGTAATGAACACTTATAACTGTGAAATTGACCAGTACGGTATTGGCGGATGGGGTTCACATCCACAGACAGTTGCTAACTTCTGTACAACAGGTGGAGATGAAAACTACGTATTCGTCATTGATGGTCGTTCTATTTCTGCTGGTCTTAAAGCAAATCTTTTCTATGATCTGTCTACAATCAAAAGTATAGATTGGAATAACAGTAAATGGGTTAAATCTGTTCAGGATAAAACTTCAAAAGGAAGTTCTTTCTACGGATGTCGTCCAATTCGTCCAGAACCACGCGGTGGTGTGTTCTTCAATAAACGTCTTCTTAAAGAAGCAAATATCGATCCAGATTCAATCTATGATATGCAGGCTGCTGGAACATGGACATGGGATGCTTTTGAAAAAATGCTGAAAGCTACAACTCGTGATATCGATAACGACGGTGTAATGGATACTTTCGGTATGGCAAACCTTTCTACAGAATTCTGCCACCTTGCAGTAATGTCAAACGGAACAGCATGGATTGGAAAAGACAAAGCTGGAAAATACTACTCAATGTGTGGTGATGAAAAAACTGTTGAAGCTATGAACTGGGCATCAAGAATGTGTCAGAACTATGAAAAACCTGCTCCAGAAGGAGCAAACTGGGACTGGATGTATGCTGCATTCATGAACGGTGAAGTTGCTTTCCAGGCTGATCAGGAATACCGCGTAGGTAATATTGAAGATATGCGTGATGACTGGGGATTTGTATGTTTCCCACTGGGACCAAATAGTGATGGTAAATACAAAACTCTCCATGATGATAACACATATGTAATTCCAGGATGTTACGATAAAGAACGTGCTGAAAACATTGCAAAAATCTTTGATTTGTGGTCAGATCCTACACCAGGATATGGCGATGATGCATGGAAAGAAGATTACTATCCACGTTTCCGTGATGAACGCGCTGTAGATGAAACACTTCAGCTGATGAATGATAATGGTATCGTTCGCTATGATACACTGATTTCAGGTCTGAACCTTGGAAATATCATCTGGAATGTATATCCAGGATACAAAACAATGCAGGAAGCTGTTGAAGAAACAGCTAACTCTTTCCAGGCTCTTATTGATGAAGCTAACCGCTAGTCTTCATAATTGACTGATAGACCGCACTGAAGAAGTGCGGTCTTTTTCGTTTAAAATCTGCTTTAAAAGTATTCAGTTTGCTTGACAAGACTTAGTGTATTTGTTATATTTGTAACAATCTTTTCGGGCGACTAGCTCAGCTGGTAGAGCAACAGACTCTTAATCTGTGGGTCCGGAGTTCGATCCTCCGGTCGCTCAATTTTAGCCTCTCCAAAAGAGAGGCTTTTTTTTGCAAAAAATAAAATAAGAGGTCGTGTACATGATTTTCCCTTTGGAAGAACTCGTTAAATTTGATGGAAATGTTTATGAAATTACTGCTGCCGCAAGCCGCCGTGCTTTTCAGATGGCAAAAGTAAATGACCCTGAAATTGAAGCAAACGAAGGAAAGGATGTTTGTGTTGCAGCAAAACAGCTTTTCGGACAAAAAGTAACATACAGAGTAGAAGATTCAGATAACTAATTCTTGAGCTTTATGCAAAATAAAACTCCGGTTATTGTAATTTTTGCTCCAACAGCGTCAGGAAAAACTGCCTTGATGCGGGATTTATTCTCGTATTCAGGCAGTTCTTTTATTTTAAAAGGCAAGGCTGAAGTTATAAGTGCCGACTCCATGGCTGTTTATAACGAACTTGATATAGGAACTGCTAAGCCTGACGTATCATTTTGTTCTGAAATCCCTCATCATCTTATTAATATGACTAGTTACAAAAATCAGTTTTCAGTAGCTGATTTTGTAACAAATGCCGATAGAGAATGTAATGAAATTTGGTCTCGTGGAAAAATTCCTGTGGTTGCCGGTGGGACTGGTTTTTATATCCGTGCTTTTTTAATGGGGCTTCCAGAAACTCCTGAAAGTGACCCGAAACTTCGAATTGAGCTAAAAGAACGTTGTGCAAGGGAAGGAAAAGATGTTTTATACAAAGAGCTTTGTGAAAAAGATCCTGTAAGTGCAAAAAAAATCCATCCAAATGATGAATACCGGATTCTACGTGCTCTTGAAGTTTTTTATCTGACGGGAAAACCCCGTTCTTCTTTTGAACTTTCGGCTTCTTTTCGTCCAGATTTTGATTTTTGTCCTGTATTTCTTGAACCGCCTAGAGAAGTTCTTTTTGAACGTATTGCCCAAAGGGTTGAGATGATGTTTGAAATGGGGCTTGAGAAAGAAGTAAGAGATTTGATTTCTTCTGGAGCTAAGGCGGAAGACCCTGGAATGCAGGCTATAGGTTACAGGGAATTTTTTATGAGTCAGGATACTAATGAAATTAAAAAAATGATAATTCATAATTCCTGTAAATATGCCAAAAAGCAATATACATATATTCGTGACCTTCCAGTTTCAACGAATGTTTCTTATATGGGAAGAGAAGAAGATAAAGATAAACTGAAACAAATCATTGCCGATTTTATTTTATCAAAGAATGTGATATAATATCAGAAATATAAAAAGGGTAATCCCTGTTTGGAGAATTTAATGAACGCAAAAGTTGCAGCATTTCTTTCAAAACATAATTTTGTAAATCATGTTGATGTAAAAATGACAGCAGAAGGTCTTCTTTCTGATATGAGAGCAGGGCTTAAAGGTGAAAAAGCTGATGAAGATATGATCCGTACATTCTGCCTGCCACCTGAAAAAAAAGCTGTAAACCAGAGTGTAATTGTTATTGATGCCGGCGGAACTAATTTCCGTTCCTGCCTTGTCACTTTTGACGCTGAAGGTAATGCTTCTATTTCAGATATGGAAAGAACACGTATGCCTGGCATTGAACGTGAATTGAACCGTAAAGAATTTTTTGATCAGATTGCTGCAAATCTTGAACACCTTAAGAATAAAGCAAATAGAATTGGGTTCTGTTTTTCTTACCCTATGACAATTACTGAAGACGGGGACGGTGTTCTTCTTGGTTTTTCTAAGGAAGTTAAAGCTCCTGAAGTTGTAGGTGCAAAAGTAGGTGAATGTCTTGTAAACACACTGGAAGAAAAAGGCTGGAATAAAATTGAACGCATTACACTTTGTAATGATACAGTTGCAGCTCTTTTGGCTGGAGCTTCTGTAATGCCTGCAACTGAAGTTTCTTCTTATATCGGTATGATTCTTGGAACAGGTCTTAATGCGGCTTATATTCAGGAAGACTGTCAGTGTTGCGGTATTAAGCGTCAGATTATCGTTTGTGAATCGGGAAAATATACCTCTGTAAACCGTTCAGATTTTGACCTTGCAGTTGATGCAAAAACTGTAAAACCAGGTTCATTTCTTCTTGAAAAATCATGTTCCGGAGCTTACCTTGGACCAATCGGTTTCTTTGCTCTTACAACTGCTGCTAAAGAAAATCTTTTCAGCGAGAATATGAACAAGGCACTTTTAAGTCTTACAGAACTTACACTTATCGAAATGAGCAATTTTATGGAATCTCCATATGATTCAACTCTTGTTCTAGGAAAAATTTGTGCAGAAAATGCAACAGAAGATGATTATGATATGATTCTTCAGATTTGTGATGCTGTTGTTGAACGTTCTGCACGTTACGGCGCTGCAATTCTTGTAGCCTGTGTTCTTCAGACAGGAATGGGAAAAAATGCAGCAAAACCTGTTTGTATCCTTTGCAACGGTTCAACATTCTTCAAAACTCCAATGATTCGTGAAAGAGTTTATGCAGAGCTGGACGAAATCCTTACACGTCAGTCAGGTATTTACTGGAAGATTGTTTCGTGCGAAAATGATATTACATTGGGTGCTGCAATCAGCGGTTTGATTTAATTTATAAAAATTTAGCAGGGGAAAAGCATGGCTGGAAAGGGAATAGGTAAATCCATAGTTTTACTCATCATTATTGTGATTCTGGTTCTTGGTGGGCTTTTGTGGTTCAACTTCCTAGGACTTATTCATGTAAATTCCCTTTTTGCGCCTGTTTATAAACTTCTTGGAAAAGAACCTCAGGTTTCTATTTCGGCAACACAGAGTAAGCCTGTAACTGGAGACCTTGATGCAGACCGTCTTGCAAAACAGCGTGAGGCTTTGGATATTTTCAAAGAAGAACTTGATAAACGGGAAACTGACATAGCAGAAATCGAAAAACAGAATGAGAAAGTTGCAACGGAGCTTCTTGAACGTGAAAAAAATCAGGAAGAAAGGGAAAAGACTTTCGATCAGACTGTGAATAAATACAACGAAAAGATGGTGAACGTAACTCAGATTGCTGAAAACCTGAACGGTATGCGTCCTGAAAATGCTGTTGCCATTCTTGAAGCATTGGATGACCAGACTTGTATAGACGTTTTGCGCCGCGTTGAAGAAATTGCAATTGAAAGTGGAAGTGCTTCAATGGGGTCTTACTGGCTCAGTCTTATGCCTGCAGAACGTGCGGCTGAAATCCAGCGAAAAATGCTTTCTAAACCTGAAAATTTGAACTAAACAAAACTTTTTTTCTTCCGATGATTTCAGTATGGAACTAACTGAAATCCTTGTGGCTGTAAAACAGCCTGATTTCCAGAAATCAACTTCTCTTCAGGAACCGGTTCGTGAGTATTCCAGAAATGGAAAATCCTTCAGCGAACTTCTTGCTGGAATTAACTCTGAAAATCAGACATCGTCCTCTAAAGATGAATTAAAAACAGCTGGTGCAGATGAAAAAATATTTGAAAATGATTCTAAAGTTACTTCCGCAAAAGATTCAAAAAACGAAAACAAAGAAAAAGTAGAAGAAAATGCTTCTGAATCTGTAAAAAGTAAAGAAAAATCTGAAAAAACTGAAGTTTCAAAATCTGATTCTGAAGAAAATGAAGGAAAAACAGAACTTTTTGCTTATTCAAGACTGAATCTTGTTGCTGAAGAAAACATTAAATCAGTAAATAAAGAAACCAACTTAGAAATTAAAAAAGTTTCTGATGAACTTCTGGATAAAATTGCAGATCAAGGGGATGCAGAACGAATTGCACTTCTTTCGAATAGCAAAAATCTTGAAGTAACAGATGATTTTGAATTCGAAGTAGTGTCTGATGAAGTTCTTGCTTTGGAAAGTGCCCAAAATGAGTCTGTCGAAAATCCTCTTGCATTTTTGAATACGGCAGAAAAGTTTCAATCAGAAAATGAAAATGAATTTGTTTCGGATAATGTTCAGGTAAAAAAAGAAAATCCTTTTGAAAATTTAAAATCAAAAATCAATGTTACTGATTTAAGAACCGAAAAAGAGCCGGTTGAAAAGTCTGTTCTGGATAATGCAGAACCTAAAATGAAAGTAACCATGACAGGGAATGACAGTGCCACAATTGAAATGAATCTTCAGTCGGCACAAAGTAATATTTCTGAAAATGTCCTTTCGACAAATAATCAGGTTGCTTCCAGTGAAGGTTCGAATTTTCAGGCTATGCTGAATAATCAGATTCAGGCAAATGCATCTGAAATCGTACAGACCGGAAATATCATTCTAAAAGACAATAACAAAGGAACTATAAATCTTGTTCTGCATCCGGATGATATAGGAAGTGTAAAAATGACACTTTCTCTGGATGGGGACAAAATAACAGGTCATATCGCCGTTAATACAAAAGAAGCTCTGGAAGTTTTCAAGAACAATGCTGAAAGCCTTCGTGAAGCTTTTTTGAAGAACGGCTATGAAAATGCATCTTTTGAAGTGTCTTATAATTCTTCTGGAAATAGTTCAGGACATCACTTTGCTGAACAGGACCAGCAGAATCAGAATTCTTTTTTTGGAAGACGTGAATATGCTTCTCTTGATGCGGCACTTCCTGTAGAAAATGGTGATTTCCCTGAAGATTCTTCGGGAATTTCAAAATTTGGAATAAATATTGTGGCTTAAATGCCGACAAATAAAAAGCATACCGCAAAGGTGGGAGCGGTAAGGGGTTATGTATGGACATAAATACAACAATGAGTGCAGGTGAAAAGTTTGCTGTAGAAAATGCAGTTAATACTTTTAACAAACAGAATCAGACTGATGGTCGTGTAAAATCAAATGAACTTGGAAAAGATGATTTTCTAAAACTTTTGATTGCTCAGCTTCAGAACCAGGATCCGACAAGCCCTATGGAAGATACTCAGTTCATCTCGCAGATGGCTCAGTTCTCTTCACTGGAACAGATGACAAATATGTCTACTTCTTTTTCACGTCTTGCAAGCCTGATGAACAGTCAGGAAGCATATTCAACACTGGGGAAAACAGTTGAACTGAACGTGGGTGAAACAACAACAAGCGGTGTTGTAGAAGCTGCAACTCGTGGAGAAAATCCACAGATTATGGTAAACGGCATGTACTACAATATGGAACAGATTGCCGCAATTTATAACTAAAAAAGGTAATAAACACTAAGAGGTAAGCTATATGATGAGATCACTTTATTCAGGCGTTTCAGGTCTTCAGAACCACCAGACACGCATGGATGTAATTGGAAACAACATTTCTAACGTAAATACTGTAGGTTTTAAACGTGCACGCGTAAACTTCCAGGATATGATCAGCCAGCAGATGAGTGGTGCTGCAAAACCAACAGACGAAGTTGGTGGTGTAAACCCTAAAGAGGTTGGTCTTGGCATGACAGTTGCCTCAATTGACAACGTGTTCACTCAGGGAAACCTTCAGTCAACTGGAATCAGTACAGACCTTGCTATTCAGGGAAATGGTTTCTTTATCATGAAAAACGGTGAAGAATCTTTCTACACACGTAATGGTGCTTTCTCTCTTGATATGAACGGAACTCTTGTTAATCCTTCAAATGGTATGAGAGTTCAAGGGTGGATGGCTCGTGAACTTGATGGAGAAATGGTTGTTCAGACAGCTGCAACTCCTACAGACCTGACAATTCCTGTAGGTTCAAAAGATCCTGCAAAAGAAACAACAAACATCAATTATGCTTGTAACCTGAATAAAAATACTCCTGAAATTATGGAAGGTGCTTCAGCCGCAGACATTGCCAAAGCAACATGGAATACAGAACAGAAAATTTATGACAGCTTCGGAAACGAACACCTGCTTTCAATTTCTTTCACACGAGTTCCAGGAAATCCTAACCAGTGGCAGGCAACTGTAAATGTTGACGCTGACAATGCTGATTTTACACAGACTAGAATCGGACTTGGAACAACAGACGGAATGGAAAATACATTCCTTATCAATTTTGATAATTACGGTCTTCTTGAAAGCGTAACAGACTCGGTCGGGAACGTAACAAATCCTGAAGGTTCAGTTGTTCTGCAGGCTTCTTACACAGTTCCAGAAAGCAACGCTGAAGGGGAAGGAAATCCTTACCGCCAGACAATGAACATTAATCTTGGGACAATAGGAAGTGCTGTAAACACAGTTACTCAGTCTGCTTCAAAATCTACAACAAAAGCTTACTTCCAGGATGGATACACTCTTGGTTATCTTGACACTTTCAAGATTGACTCTACTGGTACAATCACTGGTGTTTATTCAAATGGAACAAACCGTACAATCGGTCGTATTGCTCTGGCAACCTTTACAAATAACCAGGGACTTGAAAAAGCTGGTGACAACACATATGTTGAATCAATCAACTCTGGTATGGCAAGAATCGGTGAATCAGGTGTTGCCGGAAACGGTTCCCTTTTAGCTGGTGCTTTGGAAATGTCAAACGTTGATCTTTCTGAACAGATGACAGATATGATTGTTACACAGCGTGGATTCCAGGCTAACTCAAAAACAATTCAGACTGCAGATACACTTCTGGAAACTGTATTGAGCCTGAAACGCTAATGAATAATTGACAATTGACAATTGACAATTGACCATTGACAATTGACAATTGACAATTGAGAATTGAGAATTGTTAAATAAGAAAACCTCCTGTTGGGATGAAAGTCGCTGCAGGAGGTTTTTGTTTTTCCGTAAAGGATTAATGTTTGGGGAAAGTTAAAATTCCCTCAGTAAGAGTTTCTTATTTATTCCGGAGCTACGACTTTTCCGTTGATTATTTCTTTTGGGTAAACACATATGCCAAGCTTTTTTTCAAGAAGGGCGAATTTATGCATTTCGTATTCATCGCCGATAAGAACGTTGATGCCGTTTTTTCCTGCACGGGCTGTACGGCCTGACCGGTGAACAAAAAAGTCTTCGTCATGAGGAAGGTCCATCTGAATTACATGAGTAACATTTGCAATGTCCAGTCCACGGGCGCTTAAATCGCTTGTCACAAGAATAGGGCATTTACCGCTTCTGAATTTGTCGATGGCGGCTTTACGAATCTGTTTGTCGGCTTTTGCATGAAGAGCCATGCAGTCAACTTTCTTGAAACGGAGTTTCTGGTAAATGTTTTCTACCTGATCTGCACGGCTTGTAAAAACAAGAGCTTTACCCGGTTTTTCTGCGGCAAGGAATTTTCTGAGAGTATCAATTTTGTCACGATATTCTGCATAAATTGCCCAATGTGTAATGCGTTTTTTTAAGACGTCTTCCTGAGGCATTACAACGCTTTCTGTTTCTGTAAAGAACTTTGAAACCTGAGAGTTTATTGTTGCAGAGCATGCAATTACCTGAATGTTTTCCGGCATGCAGTCCCTGAGGGCGGAAGTTGGTTCAATCAGTTCCTTTTTTACCATACGGTCAGTTTCATCAAAAATGATTGCCACTGCGTTTGAAACTTTCAGTTTTTTCAAGTTTATAAGTTCAACAAGGCGGGCAGGTGTTCCTATTACAATCTGCGGCTTCTCTTTTAGAACCTCAATCTGACGTTTTAATGGGGCACCGCCAATGAAAAGGGCGGTTTTTCTTTCTGTAATTGATTTTGCAGCAAGATTAATCTGAGAGGCAAGCTCAAAAGTTGGAGCTGTAATAATGATTTTTACAGAGGTATGGTCTGTATCCCGTTCAAGACGTTCTACAAGCGGAAGAAGGTAAGCAAATGTTTTACCTGTTCCTGTCTCACTTTGAAAGAGAACATTTTTATGTTCAAAAATCATGGGAATAATTTTGTTCTGAACATTTGTTGGGGTTGTAATATTCTGTTCTGCAAGTTTTACTTTGATTTCCTGTGAAATAAGGTCAAAAGAATTATCCATAAAGTAATTCTACATAATTTCTTGACTTTTTTCTCCAGGTTTTGGACAATTATAGTATGAAAATCGGTATTAATACGTGTGGCTGTGATCATGCAAGAAACGGGGCTGGATCTTTTCTTTTGTCCTTTATCTCAAATCTTCCGAAAACAGACGAATATTCATTTGAAATTCTTGGCCTTGAAGAAGACCGTTTTATATATACTTCTGGAACTGAGCTTTCCTATACATCAGTACCAAACGAAAAAAAAGCAGCAAAAATAATCAGTAAAAAACAATATGATGCTGTTTTGTTTCCGACTCCTGAAAAAGGTTCAATAAAATGCGGAAAAGCAAAAAGTGTGTTAATGCTGAATTATCTCTTTTCAATGGTAAAGGATAAAAAAAAGAAAAAAACACTAAAAAAGAATCTTAAAAAAGCTGATTTTATAATCACATTTTCAGAAGCCATAAAAAGAGATCTGGTTGATAACGGTTTTTCAGCTTGTTCTATCCGTGTCGTACATAACGGACTGGATCATAAGATTTTTTATCCGGTTCTGAATCTTGATTCTGATATTCTTGATATAAAACCTTTCGCAATAAAGCGACCTTATTTTATTTATTGTTCAAGTATTTCGGGTGCGGAAAAAAATCACTTAAATCTTATCAGAGCTTTTGAGATTTTTAAGAAGAAAACAGGACTTCCTCAGCGCCTTGTAATAGCAGGAAATGACGGTGAATATTCTGAAACTCTGCATAAGGCTGTATTTGACAGTTCCTGTGCCGAAGATATTTTCATTACGGGATATTTCCCTTTTGAAAGTCTTGCAAAACTTTATGCGGGAAGCGATGCCTGCGTGTTTCCGGCCCGTAATGAAGGGGTAGGTATGCCTGTTCTTGAAGCAATGGCATGTGGGGTTCCTGTAATCTGTTCAAAAAGTGGCGCTCTTCCAGAAATGGGTGGCGATGCACCTCTTTATTTTAACCCGGAAGATGCTGATGAAATTGCGGATTTGATGGAAAAAGTTGTACAGGATCATGAGCTTCGGTCTGAAATGATAAAAAAAGGATCTGAACGTGTTTCTGAATTCAACTGGGAAACAACTGTTGCCGAAATTCTAAATGTACTGAAATGAGTTTTGTATATAGAAGAAACTTAAAAAAAATCTTTGTTTTTATTGTCTCTATAATTTTTAATCTGTCACTTTTTGCGGATATTCCTTCTTCTCTCTATGGCATTTGGGAAGGAAAAGACCGTTATGTTTTCTTTGAACAGGTTCAGGAAGAAGACCGGATTGTCATAATCTTAAAGGATTATTACGGCTGGTATCTGGATCGTGTTGTAGAGCATGAAGATTATTCAAAAATTTATAAACGGGACCGTAACACTGCAACTACAAAAAAATCAGTTCTGGTGCTTGTTGATTCTGCTCCGCTCTGGCTTTCTGAAGGAACTTCTTCTGATAATTCAGCAGCTTATGAACTTAAACTGACTTACCATAAGCATGATATCACTTATGTTCCCTTTGCATTGATAGATGATAAAATTTTTTTAGAGTTCTGGCTTTCTGACGGAAATCATCCGGGCTTCTGGATGGGAAACGTTGTAACTGACGGTATAAAAGTTTCAAATCAGATGGAACAGGAAAATCTCTGGTCTTGGTTCATAAATGAAGAAACTGATGAAATGTATAAAATCCGTTTCTGGAAAAGCAAAATGGATTTTGACCCTGAGCTTGAAGCAGTAATAAAAAGTCAGAAAGACCAGGAGTCAGAGTATACGGTTTCTAAACAGATCTTTTCGGCAGGAAATGTTTACGCCTGTGTTCCTGGCAGACGGGTTTATGTAAGAAATCTTGATAAAACACCTGTAAATGTACCTTTTGACGGAAAAGATGTAATTTATAACGAAGAAAAAACAATCTGTGCTTTAAATGATGTTTATTTGAAACGGCTTCTTGATAAAACTTCATTTGAAGAACTTATGGAAATTGTCAGAGCTCAAAATTCCCGCAGAAAACCAGATCCTGCACCGCTTTTTCCACCGGAAGAACTGGACTATCACTGGGATCTGATAGATTACCTTGAGAAAGACAATAAGATTATCCAGGAAGTGCGCCAGCGCCAGAAGAGTTTTGGCGTTAGAGGCAAAGACATTGGCCGATAATCCTTCGAGATAGTTATAAAATAAATTTCTAAACAATAAGCAAAAATCACCGATTATCTGAGTAAGAAACTCTCACTTGGGGCAGAAGTTTTCTGCCGGGGGTACTGATTCATATACTGGGGTGGTATTTTATGATCAGAGGATGGTACACAGGGGCCAGCGGCATGAATGCCCAGCAGAACCGCCTGGATGCTATTTCAAACAATCTTGCTAACGTAGATACAGCAGGTTACAAACGTGATGTAACTGTAAGCAGGAATTTCAGTGAACTTCTTATTCGCCGTACAAGCTTTGACGGCCAGTATGAAACTCCTTTCGGCTCGGCAGACGCTGCACCGATTATCGGAAAACTTGGGCTTGGTGTAGAAACCAATGAAAATTTTATTGATTTTGCTCAAGGCTCTTTCAAAGTAACAAATACAAAGACAGATACAGCTCTTGCAGGAAAAGGATTTTATGTAATCCAGACTCCTAACGGAGAACGCTATACAAGAAACGGAAACTTCTTTATCGGTAAAGAAGGTATTCTTGAAACAAAAGACGGATACCCGGTCCTTGGGGAAAAGGGAGTAATCCGCGTTACAGATGACAAATTCAAAGTCAATGAAGACGGAATTATCTTTTCGGAAAGTGAAGACCGGGAAATTGACCGTTTTCAGGTTGTAAGATTTGATAATGAACGTTATCTAAAAAAGATGGGAAACAGCTTTTACGCTGCCAATGATATTTCGGGACCTGCACACATTGCAGAAGGTTCTGAACGCCCGACTTTTATGCAGGGTTATACAGAAACTTCAAATGTAAACGTTGTAAATGAGATGGTGCAGATGATTGAAGTAAACCGTGCTTACGAAGCTAACCAGAAATCCATTTCAAGTGAAGACAGCATGATGGATACACTCTGGAGTAAAGTTGCGGTTTATAAATAGCAGGCGTTGCGGACCGGCGATTGAGGTCCGCAAGATGGGGTAGCGCGCAACCGTGTGCGCGCGCAGGGGAAGGCTTTCCCCTCTTATAAAAAGGAAAAATTATGGTACGTAGTTTATGGACAGCAGCTACCGGTATGAACGGTCAGCAGTCAAATATTGATGCAATTTCAAATAATCTTTCAAATGTAAATACAACAGGTTACAAACAGCAGCGTGTTGAATTTGAAGATCTGATTTATCAGAACCTTAAGCTTGCAGGAACTCCTGCAACAGAAGATACAGTTACTCCGATTGGAATCCAGCAGGGAGCCGGTGTGAAAGTTGCAGCAACACAGCGCATTATGAATCAGGGGTCTTTGCAGAATACTGGTGTTGATACTGATGTTGCTATCGTAGGTGAAGGTTTCTTCCGTGTTCAGCAGTATGACGGTAGTTATGCCTATACACGCGACGGTTCATTTAAAGTTGATATGAACGGTCAGCTTGTTACTTCAAACGGGCTTCGCGTAATGCCTGAAATCATCCTTCCTGAAGGCTACGATGTTTCAACCTTGAACATTACTCAGGGCGGTGTAGTTTCCGTTAAAGTAAACGGGGGAAAAGAACCTGTTGAAGTGGGACAGATGGAAATTTACCGTTTCCCAAATGCTGTGGGGCTTCAGGCAGAAGGGGACAATCTGTTTTCAGTAACAAATGCCTCTGGAGCTGCTATTGCAGGACGCCCGGGTTATGAAGGTTTCGGGCAGACCCGTCACAAGTTTCTTGAAATGTCTAACGTTTCAGTTGTAAATGAAATGGTTCAGATGATTACAGCCCAGCGCGCCTATGAATTCAACTCAAAAGCCGTACAGACAAGCGATTCAATGCTCAGCACAGCTGTAAACCTTAAGAGATAGGAACAGTAGTCAGTAATCAGTAATCAGTGAACAGTAATCAGTAATCAGTGATCAGTGAACAGTTTGAGAAACTCTGGTGGAGGCGAAAGGCTTCTGTCAGAGTTTTTTTTGTTTTATCCCACACGATTCAATTTTTTTTTAGTATATTCTATCTTACCCCCTTTTGAGAATTATCAAAGTTGGGGGTGGAGGTTAGTTATAACAGAAAGTTATTCTTTTAAGAAAAATTACTGTATCGTTAGATGAGATAGTGAGATTGTATACTGAAGGGGAAATTAAAGATAAGGGGTAAAGTATGAAAGAAATGAATGTTTTTGGTATGTATTTAAACTCATTGAAGGGGGTTGTTTATCTTTCTCAAGAAGAAGAAGCTTTGCTTGTTAAGAAAGGAAAAAACGGAAATAAAGCTGCCCGTGACAAGGTGATTAGTTCAGCACTTCCTTATGTTATCTCTGTGTGTAAGACTTTTAAACCTTCAATGTCACTTTCTTTGGAAGACCTTATCGGTTTTGGCAATATTGGCCTGGTTAAGGCTTTTAATGCTTATAAACCTGAAAAAGGTACTCGTTTCATTACCTGTGCTGCTTTCTGGATTCGTAAGGAAATTATGGATGCTCTTGGTCAGTATTCACGTTTTATCCGCCTTCCACAGAACTGCGAAGAAGAACTTAACCGCTTTTTTTCTGTTATGGAAAATCTTCCCGAAACTATGGGTGAATGTGACAAGATTACAGAAGCCTGCCGCCGTCTTGGACTTAAAGAAAAACACGTAAAAGATCTTCTTGCTGCAAGCAGTTTTATCAGCTCTCTTGATGAACCTTGTGACAATGATTCGGAATCTTTTGTCTTTTCTGACAAAATTTGTGACGAAAAGACTTCAAAGCCCGCTGTTGAAGCCGAATATAATGAACTTTGCAGTTTCCTTTCGGGGGCTGTTCATAATCTGTCTCATGAAGAAGCATTTGTTCTTACCAGAAGATATGGACTTGACCGTAAAGGCTTTCGTTCTTTGAGTCAGATCGGTAAAGAACTTGGAGTTTCCAAAGAGACTGTAAGAACCCTCGAAAGAAGAGCTCTTGCACACTGTCGGAACTATGAAAATATGTCAGAATTTCAGGATTACCTGGCTGCATAAAAAGCTAAACAGGGGGGAAATTCTTCCGAAAATATTCTTGGGGTTGCCCCAAAAGTAATGAGTGTAGCGCTCATTGAGCTCGTCGAAATGACTGTTACACTAAATGTGGTGGTTTCGATAAACTCAACCACCGTAATGCCTCCTTATTGGACAGCCCCAAGAGGTTTTATATGAACGTTTCACCAATCAGTACATATGCAGGTCTTATAAACGGAAGTGCAGCAGTTCAGGCAGCAAGCCAGAATGCTGACAAAGCAAGATTTTCGGAATTACTTGATAAACTTCGTGCTGCAAACGGGAAAGAAAAGGAATCAACTTTGTCTTCGTCTCAGATTGCAAAAAATGGAAGATTGAATGGTGAATATACAACAGGATTTGCAGGCCTTTATACTTCTGAAAGCGATAAAACTGCTATGCCTCGTGGAGCTGCCGCAAATCAGGCTAATCCAAACGTAAAAACAAAAACTATCGATAAAACAAGTGAACTTTATCAGAAAGCGCAGGAACTTGAAAATTATTTCGTAAAACAGATGCTTTCCGAAATGCGTAAGTCTATAAACAAAGCTTCAGAAAGTGATTTTGCTACAGGCATGTATGAAGATATGCTCTGGGATGAATATTCTGAAGCCATGACAAAAAACGCTGGTTTTGGTCTTGCCGATCAGATTTACAATCAGCTTTCTTAATTCTAAAAATCAAAAAAATTTAAACTTTTCTCTAAACTAAATATTTTTCCCTCCGATATTCGTAGTAGAAGACCAATATTGGAGTAATTATATGGAAAAATCACAGCTTGAAAACTTCGAAGCAATCCTTGATCTGGAAGACAGTCTTATTTCAGAAATTGTTCTTATTCAAAGAAATATTCATGACGCGGTTCTTACAAAGTCTTGGGAGACTCTGACTGTTCTTGTGAACAATATGAATGAAGCTTCAACTGATTTCAACAATATCGACAGCCAGCGCGATGCTATCCAGTGCAAAATGAATGCTGCTGAACTTAAACCATTTTCCAATAAACTTCTTCTTCTCCGTTCAAAACTGTCACAGTCAAAAATCGAAAATAAAGCCTTGAACGATTATATCAGCATCACTCGTGGTTTTATCAGCGGAGTTCTTGATAAAGCAACTACAAAAACTTATTCACGTTATGGACAGATTGTTCAGAAGCAGCCTGTCAGTGTGCTTGTAAGTACAAACCTGTAATCGGGGACTGGAGGAAAATATGGGATCAACATTTTCAGGAATCGAACTTGGTAAACGCAGCATAATGGCAAATACAGATGCCATCACAACTGCAGGTCATAATATTTCAAATGCAAACACAGAAGGTTATTCACGTCAGAGAGTAAAAATCCGTGAGTTCGAACCTCTTTATAAACCTGATTTAAGCAGACCTGAACGTCCGGGTCTTATGGGACAGGGGGTTGATGTAGAGTCTATTGAACGTGTCCGCGACGAATTCCTTGATACTCGCATTGTTGCTCAGGCAAACCAGGAAACTTACTGGGGAACAAGGTCTGAATATTACAATATGCTGGAACAGATTTATAACGAACCTTACGATATTTCAATCCGTTCAAATATGGACAAATTCTGGGAAGGCTGGCAGGAACTTGCAATGAATCCTGAAAGTCAGGCTGCGCGTCAGGCAGTCGTTACCCGTGGTGAAACATTGACAGATTCAATTAACCAGCGTTTTGAAAGCCTGGACGGAATCCAGAAAATTCTTGATTCAGATATTGAAGCTACAGTTCGTCAGGTTAATGACCTTATCCGTCAGATTGCCGCAACAAATGACCAGATTGTAGAAAGCCGCGGACTAGGTGATAATCCTAACGATCTTCTTGACCGCCGTGACCTTCTTGTAGATAAACTTTCAGGACTTATCAACATTACACGCGATACACGTGATCCTGATGAATTTCTTATTCATGTAGACGGACAGGTTCTTGTTCAGGGACATATTGCCCGTGAATTTTCCCTTGAAACAAGAAAAGATGATACAGGATTAAATAAAATCGTCTGGGCGGACACAGGAAGCGATGCTGTTTTCAAAGGCGGAAAACTTGGAGCTCTTGTAGAACTTCGTGATGTTGATGTAAGAAATGAACTCCAGGCTCTGAATACAATGACTATGAACTTTTCTGACCTTGTAAACGATGTTCATCGTAATGGGGCTGGTGCAAACCATGTAACCGGACTGGACTTTTTTGTTCAGCATGATTTTGTAGAAAATGTAAACGGAAACTTTGACCGCGACGGTGACGGAACTTTTGATACTTCTTACGTTTTCCGTTTTACAGGAACAAACGCTCTGGACCTTCACCAGCAGGTTGGCCTTGAAGGGGTTATGACTTTGAACGGAACAACTGGAAATGTTCAGATTCCTTATCATTCAACAGATACAGTTGAAACTGTAATCAACCGCATCAACGATTCAACTTCAGAAGTTAAGGCTTACCTTGACCGCAATAATCATCTGGTACTGAAAGCTACAACTTCGCAAGATAGTATAAATCCTGATTTTGTAATCCGTCATGTTGAAGATTCCGGTTTCTTCCTTGCAGGATATTCGGGAATCCTTTCCGCTACAGGTGAAGAAGGGTCTTACGACTTTGCTCAATCTGACGCAGTAAACGCTCTTTCAGGAGCTCAATTTGCCGTAAGTCCTGTAACAAATCCTGCTGCCTATGTTTCAGTAAATGATGCAGTTCGAAACGACGTAATGAGTGTTGCAGCAGCTTTTGTTGATCACAACGGAAGTGTAAATGCAGGTGACGGCCGGGCTGCTACAGAAATTGCTGCAATCCGCAATACAAAAATTATGATTGGTTCTGAAAGAACTCTTGATGATTTCTTTGCAGATTCAGTTACAAATGTTGGGCTTAAAGGCGAACAGGCAGAAATGAATCACTTAAGTCAGGCTTCGATTATGGATGACCTTCGTTCTACAAGAGATTCAATCAGCGGTGTAAACGTTGATGAAGAACTTGCTGAAATCTTGAAGTTCCAGCACGGCTATGCGGCTGCTGCAAAGTTCATTACAGTCTGGGATAACCTTGTAGACACAATCATTAACCGGCTTGGTGTTTAGTTTTTGACCATCAGATTTTAGGAGGAATATATGCAGAGAATCAGTTCTAAAATGTACAATAACGATACTCAGGCTAACCTTAGACTTCAGGAAAGCCGCATGAATAAAGTGAATAATCAGATCGGAAGCCAGCAGAAAATACAGCGTCTCCGTGATGATCCTCTTGCTGCAGGTCATCTTGTGCGTTATGAATCTTACATGAACCGCGTGAATCAGTTTGAAAAAAATGCTGCAACTCTTACAGATGAATTTGCCCTCCGCGAAGGCTACATGCAGGATTCACTTGATATCATGCAGAGAATCCGTGAACTTGCTGTAACAGGTGCCAACGGAATCTACACAAAAGAAGATCTTTCAAATATGGCAACAGAAGTTGATGAACTTCTTTCTCAGCTTGTTCAGAATGCCAATGCTGTAAGTTCAGATGGAAATGCACTTTTTGCCGGTACAAATACAAAAGCTACAGCCTTTGAAGTTGAAATGGGAAATGTTGAAGGTTCGGGTATTCCTCTTGTACAGAACGTAAAGTACAACGGAAATATCGATGTTAATATGATTGAAATTGACGAACACAAATACATGGTAAATGACAATGCCGGAAACAAAACTTTCTGGGCAGAAAACCAGCAGGTTTACGGTGCCCGTGATGTTTCTTCATGGCAGGCATCAAGTGACAGCGTGATTTCAATCGACGGTGTTGAAATCAAAATTTCAGAAGGTGACAATGTTTACGCTCTGGTTTCAAAAATCAATTCCAGCAGTGCAGCTGTAAAAGCAAGCATTGATCCTGTTACAAACAGCCTGAATCTTGCAACAACAGATGCTCGTCAGATGTGGGTTACAGATGTAAGCGGAAATGCAATGAATGAGCTTGGAATCGTAAATGATTCTACTCAGAAACCTCCTTATAACTTTGCTAAAGGAGTCCGCGTTGCAGGCGGTTCAATGTTTGATACGGTTATTGCTTTCAGAAATGCACTTCTTGCAGGAGACAATGAATCTATTGGCGGCCGTGTTCTTGGCTCCCTTGATATGGGAATCAATTCTCTTGTTAGCCGCCTTGCAAAAAGCGGAAGTGAATACGAAAGAGCACAGCTGAACATTACTCGTTCTTCGAAACTTGCTCTCGATGTTACACAGCAGATTTCCCGCGAAGGAGACCTTGATTATACAAAAGCCATTACTGATATGAAAATGCTGGATTATGCAAATCAGGCAACACTCAGTCAGGCAGGCAAAATGTATTCAAGCACTTTGCTTAATTACATAAAGTAAAAGGATAATTTATGAAAATTGATACAAAAGCTAAAGGCGAAATGGATATTCCAGAAGACAATCTTATTTCAGTTCCAGAAGGAATATTCGGATTTGAAGATTACACAAAATATGCACTTATTGATTCTGACTATGAACCTTTCATCTGGCTGCAAAGTACAGAAAATAAGGATGTTGCATTCCTTATTGTAGATCCTTTTCTGATTTGTTCAACTTATGAAACAGACATTGATGATGAAACTCTTTCAAAAATCGGAATCAAGAAACCTGAAGATATTATTATCATGACTATTGTAACAGTTCCGTCAAAGGGAAAAAAAATTACTGCAAACTTTGCCGGTCCTCTTGTTATCAATAAAAATTCCAGAGAATGTATGCAGGTTATTCTGAATGACAACCGCTGGTCAACAAAAGTTGATATTATGGAAATGCTTCAGAACAATGGGGGAGAAAACTAATGCTTATTCTCGCCCGTAAAATTGATGAAAAAATTAAAATCGGAAACGATATTACAATTACAATTATCAGCGTTCAGGGTGATCAGGTAAAGATCGGAGTAGAGGCACCAAAAAACGTTAAGGTTTTCCGCCAGGAAGTCTTTGACGCAATTCAGGAAGAAAATAAGGCGGCTCTGGCATCTCCAAGTCAGGATGACACTGCTGTAACTGCACTTTCAAAACTGTTCAAAAAAAATAGTTAGACTTGACCTGATTTTTGATTTGTGAAATAATAAGACCACTTTATAAAGTATTTTTATTTAAGGAGCTCTATTCATGCCTTGTGGTAAGAAAAGAAAGCGCCAGAAGATGGCCACACATAAGCGTAAGAAGATGCTTAGACGCAACAGACATAAGAAATAATCGGTAATTACCGGTAACTTGTGACCGTTGTAGTGTCAGATAAGATCGCGGAAATTATTTCGCGGTCTTTTTTTTTATTTAAACTTGTAGTAATCTTTTTTAACTATCCTGGTTTTGTAGTTATGTATCTGGAAAAAATAGATTCACCTTCAGATTTAAAGAATTTCTCACAAAAAGAACTTTCTGCTTTGTCTTCTGAATTACGGCAGAAAATTATTTCAGTTGTTGGATCAAACGGCGGACATCTTGCAAGTAATCTTGGGGCTGTAGAACTTACTGTGGCTCTTCACCGGGTTTTTCAGACTCCGAAAGATGCAATTGTCTGGGATGTAAGCCATCAGTGCTATGCTCATAAACTATTAACAGGCCGTTTTTCAGGATTCGAAACAATCCGCCAGAAGGACGGGCTTTCGGGTTTTACAAATATAGATGAAAGTGAACATGACTTTTTTACAAGCGGTCATGCATCTACTTCAATTTCATCAGCATTGGGGCTTCTTACAGCATGGGAAAGACAGAAACATGACGGTAAAGTAGTTGCTGTTATTGGTGACGGTGCTCTTACAGGCGGTCTTGCTTTTGAAGGGCTTGAACATGCGGGGCAGCTTTCAAAAAATCTCATTGTAATTCTTAATGATAATCAGATGTCCATAGATCATAATACAGGCTCTGTTTCCCGTTATCTTTCTCGTCTTACAGTTACTGCACGTTATCAGTCTTTCCGTTATAAGATTGACCGTCTTGTAGATAAGATTCCTTATATCAATAAACCTCTTGAAAAAATGATTTTCCGTTTCAAGCGATCCCTTAAAGGTCTTATGCTGACTAATAATCTGTTTGTTGATCTTGGGTTCGAATATGTTGGACCTTTGAACGGACACAATGAGCATGAACTTGAAATGGTTCTTAAAAAAGTCAGAAAACTTCACAGGCCTGTAGTTGTTCATGTTGTTACAAAAAAAGGAAAAGGATATTTACCTGCAGAAGAAACGCCTGAAAATTTCCATGGAGTCGGACCTTTTGATGTTCAGGAAGGAAACTTCAAAAAGCCGGGAAGTCTTACATTTACTGACAGCTTTAGCAGCGCTGTAATTGGACTTGGCCGTAAAAATGAAAAAATTGTTGCAATTACTGCAGCTATGGCTCAGGGAACAGGGCTTTCAAAGTTTGAAAAGAAATTTCCAGGTCGTTTTTTTGATGTAGGAATTGCGGAAGAACATGCTGTAACTTTTGCAGGCGGACTTGCCCGCGGCGGTATGATACCGGTTTGCTGCATTTATTCTACTTTTATCCAGCGTTCAGTCGACCAGATTATACACGATATTTCCCTTCAGAAAGTTCATAGTATTTTTGTAATGGACAGGGCGGGGGCAGTTCCAGGAGACGGTGCAACTCATCAGGGAATTTTCGACATTGCTCTTTTCAGACCGGTTCCAAATGCAGTAATTATGAGTCCTGTAAGTGACGTGGACCTTCATCTTTGTTTGCGTTGGGCTGTAAATGGTGCTGATTCAGCAGTGTTTATCCGTATTCCAAAACTTGCCTGTCCGCCGGAGCTTGATGCCTTCCGTCAGCCTGTCACAGTTGGAAAAGGTATATTTGTTTCTTCCCGTGATTTTGCTAACCTTTCTGATGAAGAATATGTAAAACGTTCTGAAAAAAAACTTGTTGTTACAACTGGAGGCATGTTTTCGGAAGTAAAGGATGCATCATTAAAATATATAGAAGAAGGCGGCCTTGCTGATATTTTTGTTATGAGGTTTATAAAGCCATTTGATGAAAATTATTTTAAGGAACTTGTAAACGCATATTCTGAAGTGATTTTTGTTGAAGACGGGGTAAAAACCGGAGGTATTTCGGAGTATCTTGAAACTCTGCTTTTGAAAATCGGATTCAATAATACGAAGATTCTTGCTTTTGATGAGAAGTTTTATTCTCACGGAACACGTCAGGATGTTCTGAAAGAAGCAGGACTTGATACAGAAAGTATCTATAGTGCACTTAAACATTAATACTTTATAGAAGAATTACGTAATTTTTGGAGGATAATATGATAATTGCTATCGATGGACCTGCAGGAACAGGAAAATCCACAATTGCATCTCTTGTTGCAAAAAAACTTAATATTACAAATCTGAATTCGGGAAGTTTTTACCGTGCCCTGACTATGGCAATTCTCGATAACAATATTGATTATAAAGATCAGGCTCTTGCGGCAGACTTTGCAAAAAAACAGAAGCTTGAATATGTGAACTCACGTCTTATTCTGAACGGAGTTGATGTAAATGATCATCTTCATGATGACCGTATTTCTGCAAATGCATCAGCAGTTTCTTCCAATGTTGAAATTCGTCATTACGTAAATGATGTTATGCGGGAAATTACAAAAAGCCTTTCAATCGTATGTGAAGGCCGTGATATGACAACTGTTGTATTTCCCAATGCCGAATATAAATTTTATCTGGACGCAAGTCTTGATGTTCAGGCCCAGCGCCGTTTTGATCAGGGCGTTTCAAATCTTTCACTTGAAGAAATAAAGGAATCAATCAGACAGCGGGACGAAATGGATAAAAATAAGGCTGAAGGAAGCCTTAAAATCGCACCTGATGCTACTTATATAGATACTTCAAACTTGACGATAGAACAAGTTTGTGAGATAATTATAAAACAAATTTCATAACATAAAGGGTTTAAAATGGTAGAAATGGAAGTGGAAAAAGAAAACTCTCAGAACTCCAGAGATGTTTTCCAAGCACAGTTAGAGGAATCTCTGAAGGAGTTTAATGCACCTAAAAAAAATCAGCTTGTAGAAGGAATCGTAGTTTCAGTTGCAAACGATTACGTATACGTTGATATCGGAGACAAATCAGAAGGTCTGATTCCTGTACAGGAATTCTCAGGTGATCTGCCTAAAGAAGGCGACAAAGTTCAGGCACTGCTTACAGGATATGACAAGAATGGTCCTGTACTTTCTAAGAAAAGTGCTGACTCAAAACGCTACACAAAAGAAGTTAGACAGGCATTTGAAGAAGGTCTGCCAGTAGATGGTGTAATTGTAAAAGTTGTAAAAAGTGGTTACGAAGTTGATCTTGGAATCGAACGCAATGCTTTCCTTCCAATCAGCCAGTCAGATGCTGATAAAGTTGAAAAACCAGAAAGCCTCATCGGAATAAAATCAAAATTCTATATCGAACGTCTGTACTCAGATAAGAAACTTAATCCTGTAGTTAACCGCAGAAAGTATCTTGAAGAACAGATCAATACAAAACGTGATAATTTCTTCAATACAGCTAAAATTGGTGACACAGTTAAAGGTACTGTTAAATCATTTACAAGTTTCGGTGCTTTCATCGACCTTGGTGGTTTCGATGGTCTTCTTCATATCAATGATATGAGCTGGGGACACGTAGCTCGTCCAAAAGACTTTGTAAAAAAAGGTCAGGAAATTGAACTTAAAGTTATCCGCCTTGATCCAGCAGAAAAGAGAATTAACCTTTCTCTGAAACATTTCTCAGAAGATCCATGGATGCACTTTGAAACAAAATACAATGTTAATGACATTGTAAAAGGTAAAGTTACAAAACTTACAGATTTCGGTGCTTTTGTTGAACTGGAAGAAGGAATTGAAGGTCTCGTTCACATTTCTGAATTCTCTTGGACAAAGAAAATTAACAAGCCTTCAGACGTTGTATCAAAAGATCAGGAAGTTGAAGTAATGATTCTTGGATACGATATCCAGGCTGGTCGTGTTTCACTTGGTCTTAAACAGACAACAGAAAATCCTTGGGACTCAATTGCTGACAAATATGCAGTTGGAACAAAGGTAAAAGGTAAAGTAGTAAAACTTACAAACGTTGGTGCTTTCATCTCTCTGGATGATGGAATTGACGGATTCCTCCATGCAGATGACATTTCTTGGACAAAGAAAGTTAAGCATCCTGGAAGCGAACTGAAAGTTGATCAGGAAGTTGAAGCAGTTGTTATTGAATGCGATCCTGAACAGCACAGAATCCGTGTTGGTCTTAAACAGCTTACAGACGATCCATGGAAAGCCTTTGCAGAAGAATACAAACCAGGTTCTACACTTGAAGGAGAAATTACTTCAATTACAGACTTTGGTCTCTTCGTAAAAGCTCCAAACGGAATTGAAGGTCTTGTAAACAAAGCAAACCTGAGTGATGACAAAGATGTTCCTTTCGAAGAAGCAGTTGCAAAATACAATGTTGGTGACAAAATCAACGTATTTGTAGTAGATGTAAATGTTGAAAAAGGAAAGGTTGCATTCTCTGTACGTGAATACAAGAGAAAGCAGCAGCGTGATGAAATCTCTCAGTATATGTCTTCATCAGGAAATGATGATGACGGAGCTTATACAATCGGAGATCTGCTTAATTCAAAAAGTGAATAATTCACATATTTGAGTAATTAGGTAAAAACGCATTGTATGTTGTCATAGACTGCAATGCGTTTTTTGTGATTTTTACGGGTATCAACGGGAATGACAGAAAAAGACAATTTATTCCTTCAGAAAATCCGTTTTCTTGCTGGTGATAATTCATATTTTGGAGAACTGGCAGGAATTGCTAAAGAAATGGGTGGGCAGAATCTTACAATTTTTGTAAATTCATCAGATCATCTTTTTCGAATTTTTTTTTCTGAAACAGTTGCTTTTTGCAGATTCAAGGAATCCGGACATTTTGAAACTTTTGACGCTGTTAGAAGTGAAAACATTCTTTCAAAAATCCGTCAGGTAAACTCAGATTCTGTAATATTTCTTGACCGTATTGAATATCTTTCAATTGATTTACAGTCCGAAATACTGGAATTAATTGAAAGGGGCTATTTTGAATCCCGAAGAATCCTTTTAATTGCAGGATCTGAAACTTCTCTTGAGGAATCTCATGAAAAGGGAAAGATTTCTGCAAAGCTTGCTTTCAGACTTGGTCTTGTAAAACTGAATATCCTTTCGTTGAATGAGATTAAGGGGGGGGCAACTTCCTTAGCCTGGATACTTTTGAATGACGCAAATATTCATTCTTGTAAAGATATTAAGGGCTTTTCAGAATCAGCACTTGAAAAGATTCAAAATCATTTCTGGAAAACAGGGGTGTTTGAACTAAAATCGGTAGTTGATTTTGCAGTTTCCGTCTGTGAATCTGAATATATTTCTGTTGAAAATCTTCCATTAGGGAAGGCAGATTCTGGCGATGTAAATGAAGCTGTTTATAATTCACTTGGAGATGACAAGTCTATGAAAACAGCCTTGGATTCTTTCAAACGTTACTACGTTACAAAGATCCTGGAAGAAAATGGTAATAATCAGACCAAGGCAGCAAAAGTTCTTGGTCTTCAGCGGACTTATGTTTCCCGTTTATTGAACGAGCTTCAAATCCGCTAAAAATAAGAGGTAAATATAATGTCAGAAAACAAAGAAAAGACAACAGTTTCTTCAAAACTTAACGGTTTCCTTGAAAAAAACAGAGTATGGCTTTTTACAGTACTTGGCGTACTTGTTGTTGCAGTAGTAGTTTCTATAATTGCTGTTTCAGTTTCTGCTAAATCTGCAGACAAAATCCTTACAGCTGTTGATGAAATTACTTACAATTTTACAAAAGATTCATCAGGTCTTTCAGATGCTGAAATGGAAGCAAAACGTGCAACTGCTCTTTCAGCTGTAGAACCATACCTTAAAAAAGGCGGTGTTGGTGGTGTGCGTGCAAATATGCTTGCCGCTGATCTTTACTTTCAGGGAAAGAATTATTCTTCGGCTCTTGAATGCTATAAAGCTGCAGTTTCAAAGGGGAAGAAATCTTACACAGCTCCGCTTTCATATTTCAATATGGCAGTTTGCCAGGAAGAACTTGGAAACTATGCAGAAGCTGTAGAAAACTACAAAGCTGCCGCAGATTTCGAAGGATTTGTTCTTAGATCCCATGCTCTTTTCTCAACTGGTCGTGTTTATGAAGCAATGAACGACAGTGCAAAAGCTGCAGAAGCATATAACAGCCTTATTGAATCTTCTCCAAATGATTCCTGGGCACAGCTTGCTAAAACAAGAGTTATGGATATGAAAATCAAAGGAAATATCCAGTAATTTTAAGGTTTATCGAATATTATGAAAACATCCTGCAAAAAATTTTTGTGTTTTATTTATTCACTGTTTTTTGCGGGATGTTTATTGTTTTTAAACATTTCCTGTGGTCTAGATGAATTTTATTATGTAGACGCACCTTCTGTTTATAATAAGCAACCTATTGTTGACCGTTATTCAGATACTGATTATACGGAACGTTATTTTGAATTCTATACAAATGAATCAGGTATGGCAGAATATCTTGATCCAGGATCTGGTTTCAGTTTTATGGGAACGGATATTTATTATAAAATCTATAACAGTTATGATTCAATGGTATCAGAAAGGAATTCCCTTAATGAAGCTTCTATAAAAAGTGAGTATACTTCAGCAACTAAACTTATAGATAGTTACAAATTTCTTCCTTTAAAATTTGATGGTCAGACAAAGGCTGTGCTTATTCCGGCTTCAGGAAAAAACCAGAAAGTTTACGTCAGGCTTTCAAATTATCAGAATGATACTTATCGGGCAAGACTGGTAATTGACGGAGTTGAAATAGGGGTACCAAGACGAAATTCTGTTGTTGGTGGAAGTTTCGATTTTGGGCGGAACGCTTATGGCAGTTCAAGTATCCACAAAATTCCTGTTTCATCAGATAGTGATGTAAAATACAGCTCATCTTCATCAAATGGAAAGTGGTATATTCCTATGTATGCAGTCGCTATGGGTCGTGATTCCAGTTATACAATCACATATTCTAATATTTTTTATCTTGGTACAGTTTGTATAGATCAGAAT
>JAHBAD010000003.1 GCA_018385395.1 Treponema sp. | reverse complement strand
GGGGGGGAACCGTGCCGGCGGGTACAGCCGGCTGGCGGTATACCGGGGGAGACTTCCCCCTATAAAATAAAATTTTTTTGAAAATAAATGGTTAATTTGTATTTTTGGCATAGAACTTGCTATGTATTTAATGTAAATATTAATAAAGGCAGGTATGGCAATGAAAGACGAAAATGTTTTGGGAATGTATCTTAAAGAAATCAACAAAGTTCCACTTTTGTCTTACGAAGAAGAATGTGAACTGGCAAAAAGTGCACAGGCAGGCGATAAAGCAGCCCGTGACAAGCTTGTAAACTCAAATCTTCGTTTTGTAGTGAATGTTGCCAAAAAGTACCAGAATCACGGGCTGGATCTTACAGACCTGATCAGCGAAGGCAATATCGGACTTCTTACTGCAATTGAAAAATATGATGTTTCAAAAGGATATCACTTCATTTCATATGCTGTATGGTGGATTCGCCAGAGCATTCTGAAGGCTATCTGTGAAAAGAGCCGTGCTATCAGACTTCCAATGAACCGTGCAAACGAACTTGTTCAGATTGAACATGCCCGCAAGGAACTTAAAGGAATGCTTTCTGAAGCAGATGAGATGCGTGAAATTGGTCTTATGCTTGATATGGATGCTTCCCATGTTCGCGAAATGATAAACATTGCCCGCGATATGGTTTCACTTGATGCACCTGTAGCAGGGGCCGAAGGAAAAGATTCTCATTTTGGAGACTTTGTAGAAGATTCACTTTATCAGTCTCCAGAACTTCATGCAGAAGAAATCAATATGAAAGAAGACATTGATGAAATGCTTGCTTCTCTTCGTCCAAATGAAGAAAAAGTTATCCGCCTGCGTTATGGCATCGGTGGTCATAAACCAATGTCTCTTCAGGAAGTCGGTGAAGAATGCAACCTTACAAAAGAACGTATCCGCCAGATTGAAAAACGTGCAATTCTTCGTATGCAGCATCCTTCCCGCATTCACCGTCTTGAAGATTATATTGCAGCATAATCTGGTTATGTTTAATAAAAAAAGAGTTTGTACTTTTTGTACAAACTCTTTTTTTCTTTTTAAATCTTCTCTATAATGATAAAACACTTTTTCACAGGGGATGCAGATGCTTTCAGATATTGAAATTGCACAGAAAAATGTAATGGCTTCTATTTCGGATGTTGCCAAGAAAATCGGACTTTCAGAAAAGGACCTGGACCTTTACGGAAATTATAAGGCCAAGCTTACAATGCCGACTCTGCGCAAACTTCAGGAAAAAGCAGCAGATCCTACAAAACGGGGAAAACTTATTCTTGTAACAGCTATTACTCCAACTCCTGCAGGAGAAGGAAAATCTACTGTATCAATCGGCCTTGCAGACGGACTTAGACAGATTGGTGAAAAATCTGTAGTTGCTCTGCGTGAACCTTCTTTGGGACCATGTTTTGGTGTAAAGGGCGGTGCCTGTGGTGGCGGTTACGCTCAGATTGTTCCTATGGAAGACATAAACCTGCATTTCACAGGTGACCTTCATGCTATTTCAATTGCAAACAACCTGATCGCTGCAATCATCGATAATCACCTGCAGCAGGGAAATGCATTGAATATTGATCCCCGCACAATCAGCTGGAAACGCTGCGTAGACTTAAATGACCGCGCACTTCGTAATATCGTAATTGGTATGGGCGGAAAGATGCAGGGTGTTCCCCGTGAAGATCATTTTACAATTGCCGTAGCTTCTGAAATTATGGCAATCATCTGTCTTTCAAAATCAATTTCAGAGCTTAAAGAAAGAATTTCCCGTATCGTTATTGCCCAGAACTACAACAAGGAAGATGTAACTTTCGGCCAGCTGAACTGTACAGGCTCTATTGCTGCTCTTCTTAAAGATGCCATCCGTCCGAACCTGGTTCAGACTCTGGAAAAAACTCCGGCCTTTGTTCACGGCGGTCCTTTTGCAAATATTGCCCACGGATGTAACTCGGTAAATGCTACACTTTCCGCTCTTGCAACCGGTGACTATGTTGTTACTGAAGCCGGTTTTGCAGCCGACCTTGGTGCCGAAAAGTTTATGGACATTAAGTGCCGTTCTGCAGGCATTGCTCCAAATGCTGTTGTAATTGTTGCAACTATCCGCGCTCTTAAGATGCACGGCGGTGTTCCAAAAACAGAACTTGCCGATGAAAATCTTTTTGCTCTTGAAAAGGGTTTTGAAAATCTTGCAACTCATATCGAAAATATCAAGAAGTTCGGAGTTCCGGCTGTTGTTGCAGTTAATAAATTTGTTACTGATACAGACAAGGAAATTGCAAAGCTTAAGGAGCTCTGTGAAAATTACGGGGCAAAAGCAGTTCTTTCTGAAGGATGGGAATTCGGTGGAAAGGGTACAAGGGAACTTGCAAAGACTGTTGTAAAAATTTGTGATGAGCCATCAAACTTCCACTTTATGTATGAAGATCATATGAGTTTCAAGGAAAAAATTGAAACTCTTGCAAAGGAAATTTACCGTGCAGGTTCTGTTGAATTCCAGGGGTCAAGCCTTAAGAAACTTAAGGAATTTGAAGAAAAAGGTTACGGTAATCTTCCAGTCTGTATTGCAAAAACTCAGAGTTCAATCAGCCATGATCCAAAAGCTATTGGTGCACCAAAGGATTTTGTATTCCCTGTTCGTGACGTCCAGCTTTATGCAGGTGCCGGCTTTGTAGTTATTCTTGCAGGTGATATAATGACTATGCCGGGACTTCCGAAAGTTCCTGCTGCCGAAAATATCGATGTAGATGATGATGGAATTATCAGCGGACTCTTCTAATCTGCTGTAAAAATATTTCTGACCCTGTAGCTCACTTGGATAGAGCGGCCGCCTCCTAAGCGGCAGGTAGTGCGTTCGAATCGCATCTGGGTCATGTGTAAGGCCGTTAAAAAACGCGATGAAGGAGCGTTTTAGGCCGGTGTTCAATAAGGAAACTTTCGAAGAAAGTTTTCCAAATTTAGGGGAAGGGTGTCTTGCGGAAGCGGGCACCCGATTTTTTTTATGACCTACAGGACTTCCGGCAAAGTCCATACGTCTTCGACGCCGGTGACAAGAATGCCGCCCATACCAAGTTCCATGGGGAGTGCCAGGTCTATGTCGTAGCGGTCTCCAACTGAAAGACATTCTTCAGGTTTTGCGCCTGTTTTTTCGGCGGCAAGAAGAAAAGGTTTTTCATGGGGTTTTGAAACGTGGCATGTGTCCAGTCCGATTATTTCAGGAAAGAATTCTGAAACTCCAACAGCTTCCAGAGTTTTTCGGGCAGGAAGAACAGGGTTGTTTGTTACACAGATCATGCTGTATTTTGATTTCAGTTTTGTTAGTGCTGAAATCAGTTTTTCATCACGGCTTAAAAAGTCTGCCGGTTCAAGAAGCGTTTTTCTCCATTCAATGCTTTCTTCTATTGGAATATCAAAATATGTCAGCAGGTTTCCAAGGCTGATTTTCTGTCCGTCATGTTCTTGTGCCCATTTATGGCGGAAATCTGAAACAAGTTTTCTCGCCTCATCGTGACTCATGCCGCGAAGTTCTGCAAAGTGACGTACCTGACAGTCAACCTGTTCGTGTGCGTAAGCAGCGCTGGTGTAAAGGGTAGAGTCTATGTCGAAAATTACTGCTTTAAGGTTTTCGGGGATTTTATATATTTTCATAAAGTTTAACCTTTGTTTGCGGCTTTCCAGTCGCCTAAAAGTTCTGCGTCAGGAATACGGCTTATTTCAAGTTTAAGTCCAAGACGTCGTTCTTTTTCATTCATCCATCTTTTGTTTTTTGCCTGGCCTCCGGCCACAAACATATGGTCCGGAAACTGAATGCCGCATTTTTCGGCAACATCTTTCAGAATTGAAACAGCGTTTTCAGAGTTCTGTAAAAGGGTTTCAAGAATTTTGTGTCCTTCGGAATTCGGGTTGTCAAAGCAGAAATCGATTACTTCAGGATACGTCCATTCACGGCATGTATCTTTTTCAAGTTTTGATTTGTAGTTGAATAGAAGTCTTCCACTTTCAGGAATCATTACAGCGGCATTCCAGAGCTCTGGTGTAACATTGGGAAGAAGTCTGATTCTTTCATCCTTATAGGGAAGGGGAATACAGAGGTTGAAACCTTCGCTTGAACCTGCGCAGTCGTAAACAGCCCCTGTTTCTGTACAGCCTGTTCCAATCATGGCAGCAATAAAGTCCGGACCTGCACCGTAAACCGGGAGTCCTTGAAGTACTGTTAATAAACTGTTTTTTTTACTTCTGGTTAAATCTACATTTCCGTAACAGTCCCCGATTTTTACAAAAGGCGGAAACTTTTCAGGCTTCATTCCATTCAGATTCAAAAGTTCATCACACCAGTAGGCATTTGTGTATCGGCTTTCTGGAAGAATGGTCACTTTGTTTCCTGTCAGCTGCCAGATAAGAAATTCAGGACCTGAAAAAATGGTGGTACTTTTTTCAAATTCATCCGGATAAAGTTTTCTTAAAAGTGAAATTTTGGGCAGGAAAAGGGAATGTGTTGTGTTTTTTATTTCATCTCTAATAGATTCTGAGTCAGCATTCCATAAAACAGTGGTTCCATCTTCTGTTACAACGGTAGGGCCGTTTCCAGAAATACTAACAGCCTGCACATGATTTACTGCTTCCCCCATAGACGAAATACATTTTTCCAGGGCCTTGATCCAGTCAAGGGAAATGTATCTGGAATCTGGATTTTCAAAAGGGCACTGTGCAAATGAAATCTGTTGGCCTTCTGAGGAAATGACTGCAGTTTTTAATGATGTGGTTCCGATATCTGCGGTAAGAACTGTTTTCAGCATGAAAACACTATATCATATTTAAGGAAAATATTCTGTTAGAGAGAATAAAATTCTTGGAGTTATTAGAGTTTTTGTGGTAAAATAAAGATATGAGTGAATCTAAATCTTTTTTTGACATAAGATCGTCTATTAGAAAAAATCTTGTCGCCCTGCTTGGTCTTGGAATGCTCGTCATTTCTCTTTTTACGGTTCTGGTTATAGAAACTATTGTTCGTAAGAGCAATATTAATCAGATTACAAAGAGTGTCGTTGCCCTTACAGAAAAAAAAGGTGACGTTATTGAAAAGGAATTAAGAGAGTATGTTGCGTCAGCTGAGGCTGTCAGCGGACTTCTTGCTGGTTCCTGGACCATTCCTTCAAACCGCCGACGTAGTTGTGAAAGTATTGCTCTTTATTCGTTTGTTAAGAATTCAAAAATCACTTCTGCATGGGCTGTATGGCAGCCTGGTGCTTTTGATAAACGCGATGCAGAATTTGAAGATCCTGAATATAACGATGACGGACGTTTCTGGACCCGTTATGTCCGTACAGCAACAGGCCGTATTCGTACCGATGAAATTGAAGATATTAACGGCAAGTGGTTTGAGGACGCTTTGAATTCTTATCATACAACAATAAGTGAGCCTGAAACGATCCTGATTGACAACGTTCCGACAATTACAGCAAAAGCTTATTCACATATTTTGAACTTTAATAATGAAGCGGTCGGTGTTGCTGGAATTGATATTGTTCTTTCTTCTCTTGAAGGACTTTTGGAAGGTGAGTCAATTTTCAAAGGAACAAAAGTAGAATTCCTTACATCAAGCGGAACTGTTCTTGGTTCAACTGATGGAGAAAAAATAGGAACAAAAAGTTCCATTTACACAAATCAGGACTATAATAAATATTTTACAGGCGATAACGAGACTGTGACTTTCGAAATGAACAAAGAACTGGTTACAGTAGCAAAAATATCTCCGGATCGCCGTGACTGGAATAAATGGTTTGTTGTTTCAAGAGTTCCATTAAATAATATCAGTGCAACTGCCCGAACTACTGCAACAACAATTTTCGGATTCTTTGTACTCCAGATTCTGCTTGTTATTCTTATGGTTTATGCTGCTTGTGGGCGCATTGTTAGTCCTCTTAAAACAAGTGCCATGGCCCTTAAGAATATTTCTGAAGGTGACGGTGACCTTACAGTTCGTATCAATACAAAATCTCGTAACGAAATTGGCGTAATGGTCGACAGCTTTAACAAGACAATGGATAAACTCAGTTCTTCCATTAAAGACGTTAAGGTTGAAAGTGATAAGATGAAGATTATCGGAACTGAACTTACAGCTTCCATGGATGAAACGAAAGATGCTGTTGAAGATATTAATCAGAGTATTCTTACTGTTCAGCAGCAGATGAAAGAACAGATTTCTGGTGTAGAAGAAACTCAGGCTACTGTAACTCAGATTGTTAAGAATATTAAGAACCTTACAGACAATATTGAAGACCAGGCTGCAAGTGTCATTGAATCTTCAAGTTCTATCGAACAGATGACTGCAAATATCGGTTCTGTTGCAAAGATTCTTGAAAGGAACCGTGAAGCTATTGAAAACCTAGAACAGTCTTCTGAAGAAGGTATGCTCATGGTTAATAATACTGTAAATCAGACAATTGAAATTCAGAATCAGAGTAAGACTCTTGGTGAAGCTTCCAGCGTTATCCGAAATATTGCAAGTCAGACAAACCTTCTTGCTATGAACGCTGCAATTGAAGCTGCACATGCCGGTGAAGCTGGGGCCGGATTCTCGGTTGTTGCTGACGAAATTCGTAAGCTTGCAGAACAGTCAGGTTCGCAGGGAGCACGTATTCAGCAGGCACTTTCTGATGTTCAGGTTTCTATCGCTCAGGTTACTGAATCAAGTAAAGTAATGCAGCAGCAGTTCTCAAGTATTCTTGATATGACCCGTACTGTTAGTGAACAGGAACGCGTAATTGATGATGCTATGCGTCAGCAGAATGAAGGCGGCGTTCAGATTCTTCAGGCAATCAAACAGATTAATACTATTACTTCGGAAGTAAAGGCTGGTTCTAATGAAATGCTTGCTTCAAGTGAAGCTGTTTCTATGGAAATGGAAAAACTTTCAAAAATGACAGAAGTTGTAAATCAGAGTATGGCTCATATGTCTGAAAAGAACCGTGCTATATCTGATGCTTCAGAAAAGGCCCTTAGAAAAGTTGCTCAGAACCAGGCAAGTATTGATACTCTTACCAGTTCAATGGATAAGTTCAAGGTTGAATAGGAAGGCTCATAATGAAAAAAATAATTGCATTGATTTTTAGTTTAAGTGTTATTTCGGTTTCTCTTTTTGCAGATCATTTTGGAGTGCCCCTTCCTGAAGGGGAGGCTACAACAATTGAGAACTTTGAAGAAGGTTATGTCTGGGTTCATGCAGGAGAAGACTGGGACCGCTGGGGTGGTTCTCATGTTGCCGTAGGTGCTGAACAGTGGCGCAAATGGCGTACAGAAGGAAAGTATTCTCTTCACATGATTTACGGTAAGAATGTTGATGGTGCACAATCTTTGTGGTACACGGATTATCCGGAGAATGAAACACTGGATATTTCGAAATACGATTTTATTGCAATGGATGTATATAACCCAAGTGATCTGGGTTTAGTTCTGGGATTCTGTATGCAGGATTTTAACTGGGATTGGGCTCAGTCTGAAACCTGGGTCTGGTTTCCTAAAGGTGAACATACTTTGTGTTTTGATTTACGGAATATTGATTTAGAAAAACGAAAGACAATCAGGCGTCTTATGTTCCTTATGCCAACGGAAACTACCAGTGAAGGTGATCTTTACATAGATAATATCAGAGGTTATAAGAATTAAAATTTTAATGGGGCTGTTCCAAAAGTATGGGGCAGCCGCTTTTTTTTCTGTCACAGAAATCTGTGTTTTTTGTTAATTTTGTAGTATAATCTAATGCGGTAAAAATTATGACAGATAAAAATAAAGCATTAGGTATTATTGACAGATACTGTGAAGAAATGCCTTCAGAAGTTGCAAAAAAAGTTCTGAAAATGACAGCACAGGCTATTATTGTTGATAATTATGAAAAGTTCATTCCTGAAGAGGCAATGAATATTATTCAGGCAGAAAGCCAGAATCCAAGTGAATCTTTTAGTGTAGAAGATAAATCAGATTTCAATGTAACTAATCATCCAAAGCGTTATCTGAATAAATCAGGTATTGAAGCAATTGATGTAATTGAACTGGTTGTTGAAAACATTTCAGGACCCGCAGGTTTTAATGTGGGAACTATGGTAAAATATTTGACCCGTCTTGGAAAAAAGACGGAAGATGTGAAAGAAGAGTGGAATAAAGTTTTGTGGTACGCTAAGCGTGCCCTGACAGTAAAATAAATTAATATTTATAGACAGGATTTAAATTATGACAGAAGATCTTAAGATTATTGATGATGCAATTCGCCGTGTGCCGGATTTCCCAAAACCTGGAATTCTTTTTTATGATATTACAGGAATTCTGGTTCAGCCAAAGGCATTTAAATTTGTTCTGGACCGTATGTTTGCAATTTACAAAGATCAGGATATCGATGCAATTGCAGCAGTAGAATCACGCGGGTTTATTTTTGCAAGTTCACTTGCAGAAAAAATGGGTGTACCTCTTATACTTATCCGTAAAAAGGGAAAGCTTCCGGGAGATACTTTCAGTGCAAAATATGCGCTTGAATATGGTGAAGCAGAAATTGAAGTTCATAAAGCTGATGTAAAACGAGGCCAGAAAGTCCTTGTAATTGACGACCTTATTGCTACAGGCGGAACTCTTGCTGCAACCAAAAAACTTATTGAAATGGGTGGTGGTACAGTGTCTGATTTCTTCGGTGTAATCGGGCTTCCAGATCTTCATTATGAAGATGTTCTTGCTCCATCTACTGTAACAACTTTGATTAACTACGCCGGAGAGTAATTTTTCCGGATTGTAATGAAAACAAGGCGGCCAGGCGGCCGCCTTGTTTTTTTTAGTTTTATGACAATTTTTTTAGGCAAATTATGGCATTAATTAGCAAACGATGACTTTTTATGACCTTTCTGATATTATATTAATATCCCACATAAAAAGAGGGCAATGACCCTCAGGAGTATTTATGCCTTACACAGATCCAACAAGTCTTGCGATTGTTGCGTGTCCTGGTGGCGAAGCTTTCGCTGATGAAGTCATAACGCACCTGAAACATATGTACAAACACCGCTTCACATTGAAGAACGATGTTTTGACAAAGCGTTATGAGCTGACTAAAGAAGAGCTTGTACAGAAAATCAATATGGAAAACGACATCCATACGTCTGATCTCTGTATAAGAGGTAGTACTGACAAATACAGACCGCCGAAGATCAAAGTTGACTCGCGGTTTACGTATTTTGCAAACGGTGAGTTCAAAACTGAACTCCTGGAAACAATCCGCGGAAAAGATGTTTTCATTTTCCAGGATGTTGAAAATCACGAAGAGATTCTGATGAACGATGGAAAAAATAAATGTCATTTTTCCGTAAACGATCATGTAATGTGTCTCCTCGTAACAATTGATGCTGTACGTATGGCAGGTGCCGGAAGTATCTCTCTTGTTCTTCCAGCTTATCCTTATGCACGCCAGCACAAAAGAAAGGGACGCGAAGGACTTACTGCAAGTCTCCTTGGACACATTTATGAAATGCAGACAGTTCAGCGCATTATTACACTCGATATTCACTCACGTGAAATTGTAAATGCCTTTTCAACACTTTGTCTTGATAACCTGCATGCAAGTTACCAGATTATCCGCGAGCTCAACAAAATTGTTGATCTTACAGGGGAAACAGAAGATGTTGTTGTAGTATCACCTGATACAGGTGCCATTGACCGCAACAAGTTCTACGCTTCAGGACTTAAGCTGCCACTGGCTATGATTTACAAAGAACGTGATTATTCTATAGTTACACAGGATGCTCACTCTACAAATATTAAGAGTGTTAAGCTTCTTGGTGACGTAAAAGGAAAGGTTGCCTTCCTGGCAGATGATATGCTGGGAACTGGTGGTACACTTTTGAAAGCAATGGAGTTCTTAAAGAATCAGGGTGCTACAAAAGTTATCTGTGCAATCTCACTGCCATTCTTTACAGGAAATGCTGTTGAACAGTTTGATGAAGCTTATAAACAGGGCCTCTTCTACCGCATTATCGGTACAAACGCTGTTTACCACGAAGAACTTCTGGAAAAAGAATGGTACATCAGTACAAATGTTTCAGGACTTTTTGCAAATGTAATCACACGTATTCATTACAATCAGTCACTGAGCGATCTTCTTGATAACCGCACAATCATCGAAAAAGTGCTGAAGTCAAGTAAGAAAGCAGACAAGGAAGAAATCTAACTTATAAGCTTTATGGGGTGTTTTGCCTCATAAACAAAAAGGACTGCCCTGACAGAATTTTTCTGAAAGGACAGTCCTTTTTTATGTCTGATGAATTGTTTGTTTATTTCAAATCGGCAGCGTTCATGATTGTTTCTGTAATTTCAGGAACGAACCAGGTTTGTTCTGTTCTGTTATAGTAGCCGAACTTTTCAGTAAATCCGTTTGAATCTTTTTCAAATGCCTGATTGTCCCAGAGAATACAAGTTATTCCCATTTTGCGGGTCTGACGTACAAAGGTGTTGAACCATTGAACGCGGTCTTCTGTATTGTCTTTATTCACAGCTCCATATTCACCGATATAAACTGGGATTCCTTTCTTTACAAATTTTGCTTCCAGCTGTTTGAATGTGTACTGAAGATCGCTTGCCATTTTTGGATTGTACTTTGAAGTACCGTTTCCATCCATTGCGAAGTTGTAAGGTGAGTACATATGAACTGCAACACCAAGATTATTTGCCGGGTCATCTGGAAGGACGAAATCTGCTGAAAGCGGGGCAGCTGGTGTACAGGCATAGCCTGGAACTGTAATAAGGCGCTTTGCATTGTTTCCGCCTGAAGCACGGATTACATTTACGATTTCCTGGTTAAATTGATTCAGAATCATCTGGGCTTTTTTCTGTTCTGCGTTTCCTGAAGAATAATTCCATTCATAGCCTGTTCCGCAGCAACGTGGTTCGTTGAGAGTTTCGAAAATCAGGTGTTCATCGTAGCCGTTGTTGAATGCCAGAGCAATCTGTTTCCATGTGTTTGTAAGGAAAGAAACAGATTCTTCATAGTTTTCTTCTGTAGGATAATAACCGTAACGGTATGGCATTTTTGAATTGCGGCTAAAGTTGTCATGATGTGTATTAAGGATAACGTACATATCGTCTTCCATCGCCCAGTCTACGATTTCTTTTACGCGTGCCATCCAGTTTGGATCTATTGTGTAATTTGAATCGATGATATGGTTGTGCCAGCTTACCGGAATACGGATTGTTTTCATTCCGGATCTTGCAAGCCCGTCAATCATGGCTTTTGTAGTGCGTGGCTGTCCCCAGCTTGTTTCTGAGTTCATTCCGCCACCTGTAGCATCCAGACTGTTTCCAAGGTTCCATCCGGTTTTCATATCATAAACGATTTCAAGACCTGTCATGTCTTTTATTGGTTTTGAACCGTTGTCTATAATTGCTACTTCAGAGTTAAAAACTCTTACGGTTTTTTCAGGTGCTGCAGGTTTCTTTGTGTCCTGTTTTGCGTTTGAGGCACATGAAATCATTAAAATTGAAATCAGTGCAGCCATAGTGAGTGAAAGAAGTTTTTTCAAATTGTTCTCCTTGGGGGATTTCCCCTATGTATCAAATAACTCTAATCTATAGTATAAATCCATTCTACAACAATTGTCTTGTTTTTTATAAGAAAAATCGTTTAAATAATAAATATGAAAACAAAACTGGTTTCCCTTATTTTTGTACTTGCTGTTATTTCTCTTGGAGTTTTTTTCTTTCTTTTTAAAAACAGGGCAGAAACAGAATCTGACCTTTCAAAACAGGCAAAAATAATTAATCCAAAATTTAACGAAACCATTAAATCCGAATCCGGTCATTCAGAATCGTCTTTTGATCAGGAAGCATTTACTTCATTTATTTCTCTTTCTGGAACAGAAACTCTTATCAGTACTCTTATTTTTGATTTTGACAATGATACTTATGAAGATCAGGTAATTGTGGTTCGTAAGGCAGATTCTCCTTATCTTTGGCTTGTTGTCGGACTTTATGATCCTGAAACAAAGAATTATGACCGTGTACAGGATATTCAGACAAATATTTCAAAAACAGGAACATTTGCATATTCAAATCTGGATGTAATTGGAAATCATACTCAGGCTCTTATTTACCAGGGGGTAGAGGATTCCGGCGATTATGTAATGAATATTTTTATGTGTGAAGGAACAGGGCTTTCTGCGAAGATTGAAAATGTGGGATCTTTTACGTCCGATGGAACAGTATTCATACAGCAGACGGAGCGATCTGAAAGTTATGAGCTTGCAATTTCCAATGGTGAAAGCTTCTCCGTTTGGGTTTATAGTTCGGACAGAAAGGAAGGAGACGATGAGAAAAAGACCGCAACAAACCAGATTCAGACTGAATATCGCTGGAACAGTTTCAGTAAAAAATATGAATTCAACAGAAGTACAACTGTAACGGCAAGTCGTCTTGCGGCCCGTGAACTTTCACGTATTCAGGACGGAACAATTGAAACCTTTGCAGCCTTTATGGACGGTTTATGGTACAAGACTTCAAATGCAGACAATACAGTCCGTTATCTTTCATTTAATTATCCGGAAAAAGAAATTATCTTTTTAAATGGCGATACGGAAGAAGTATATTTCTGGGAAGATTCAAAACTCCGTCATAACGGCATTTATCTGACTACCACAAATTCGATTATTTCAAGTTTGCAGCGCCGTTTTGACATTATGCTTGTCGGCGTCGATGAAATCCGTGTAACAGTCAGAGATGACGTTAAAATGATTATTGGTGAAGGTTCCCTTTGGGACGGTAATTACAAAAAAACATCTTCCGATTTCAGTTTTTCTCAAAATGTGAAAACGGTTCCTTTCAGTCAGAAAATCACATCAAAAAAATGGATTTCTGCTGACGGACTTATTTCACTTTCTTTTGACGGGTGTAATTATTCGGCAACTACAGGAATTGACTCAGAAAAAGGTGTTTTTTCTATATTCAGAGTGGACAATGAACAGGTTCTTCAGATGAGAACTTCTGAAGGCTGGTCAGAACTTGGAACAGATTATACTTTGTCCTTCGGAACAAAGGTTATTACAGAAACTGTAAAACGAAAGACTGTTGAAAAGATTATAACTGATGAAGATGCCCTTATTCTGACTCCTGTAAAGGTTACTCCAAAAGAGTGCTTCCCAATAGACGGAAGAATTCTTCAGCTTAAGGCAAAAACAGAGGAAAACCAGTAATTTCAACTCATTTCTATCATATTGAAAATTTTAGGCGTACATAATAGAATAATCCATTATGACAGCTAATGAATTACGCTCAAAATATATTGAGTTCTTTAAATCTAAAAATCATGCAGAAATTTCAGGACAGTCTTTGATTCCTGAAAACGATCCTTCAGTTTTGTTTACAACAGCCGGTATGCATCCTCTAGTTCCTTATCTTCTTGGTGAAAAGCATCCTGCCGGAACTCGTCTTACAGACTATCAGAAATGTGTTCGCACTGGTGATATTGATGAAGTAGGTGACCCAAGTCATCTTACTTGTTTTGAAATGCTTGGAAACTGGTCGCTCGGTGACTATTTCAAAAAAGAATCTATTGCATTCTCTTATGAATTCCTTACAAGTCCAAAATGGCTTGCTCTGGATCCTAAAAAAATCTCTGTAACAGTTTTTGCTGGTGACGAAAATGCTCCTCGCGATGAAGAAGCTGCAGGTTACTGGAAAGAAGTTGGTATGCCTGAAGATAAAATTGCATACCTTCCAGCTTCAGACAACTGGTGGGCAGCAGGTCCTACAGGTCCTTGTGGTCCTGATACAGAGATTTTCTACTGGGTTGGAGAAGGTCTTCCTCCTGTTGGTTCAAACAAAGGTACTGACAGCGCCAACTGGATGGAAATCTGGAATAATGTTTTCATGCAGTTTGAACGCAAAGATGAAAAGACTCTTATTCCTCTTCCAAAAAAGAATGTAGATACAGGTATGGGTCTTGAAAGAACAAACTGTATTCTTCAGGGAAAAACATCTGTTTACCTTACAGAAGTTTTCCAGCCGATTATTAATAAAATTGAATCTTTGGCCGGTTACACATACGGAATAGATGAAGCAAAAGACCGTTCAGTCCGCATTATTGCTGATCACTCACGTTCTTCTGTATTCATTCTTGGTGACCAGAAAGGTGTTTCTCCTTCAAACATCGGAGCAGGCTATGTTCTCCGACGTCTGATTCGCCGTGCAGTTCGTGAAGGAATGAAACTTGGAATCGATAAAGACTTCCTGGCAGAAATTGCCGCAACTGTAATTGAAAATTTCAAATGTGCTTATCCTGAACTTGAACAGAATGCACAGAAAGTTAAATCTGAACTTACACAGGAAGAAGCTAAATTCCGTGAAGCCCTAAAAAATGGTGAAAAAGAATTCCAGCGTCTTCTTCCAAACCTTATGAAGAATCCTAAAAAAGAAATTTCTGGAAAAGTTGCTTTCCGTCTTTTCGATACTTTCGGATTCCCGCTGGAACTTACACAGGAACTGGCTTTTGAAAACGGATTCACAGTTGATGTTGAAGGCTTCAAGGAAGCAGAACAGAAACATAAGGAAGCTTCAAAAACTGCTGATGCAGGTGCCGCAAAAGGTGGTCTTGCAGAACAGTCTGAAGTAACTACAAAATATCACACAGCTACACACCTTCTGCAGCAGGCTCTTATTAATGTTCTTGGTGAACAGGTTGCTCAGAAAGGTTCAAATATCAACAACGAACGTATGCGCTTTGACTTTACATTCGAACGTCCAATGACTAAAGAAGAAATTCAGAAAGTTCAGGACATGGTTAATGAACAGATTAAGGCTGACCTTCCAGTTGATATGCGCATTATGACTCTGGACGAAGCAAAAGCCGAAGGTGCCCGCGCTCTCTTCTCCAGCAAATACGGTGAAGAAGTTAAGGTTTACACAATCGGTAAAGATCCAAAAACTGACTGGTTCTCTAAGGAAGTTTGTGGTGGTCCACATGTTCAGCACACAGCACAGATCGGAGACTTCAAAATTGAAAAAGAACAGTCTTCATCGGCTGGTGTACGCCGTATCCGTGCAACAATCAGTGGTGGTCTTCCACTGGAAAAATAAAGTAACATATTTGCTCAAGAAGTGTTTATAATAATAAACGCTCCTTGGGTGAGGTAGAAAAAAATGAAAAAGATTATTTTAGCATTGTTTGTTCTTCTGGCTTCGACAGCCGCTGTGTTTGCTCAGTCTGATCTTCAGGTTCTGGCAGTAGTAAAATATAATAAAAGTGAATCTATTACAGTAAAACAGCTTAAGGCCCGTTGTGACACTTATGAAAAACAGATGGGAAAGAAGCTGACTGTTGATGAAAGAAAACAGGTTCTGGATGCACTTATTGAAGAAAAACTTGTTCTTCAGGCAGCAGCAAAGACAGGTATTAATATTTCTGACAGCAATGTTGATCAGTATTTCCTTCAGACTATGAGCCAGCAGGTTGGTGCAATGGTAACTGAAAAAGAATTGAATGAAATGATTCAGAAAGCTCAGGGAATTACTTTAGATCAGCTTCTTCAGTCTCAGACTGGAATGAATACTTCAGAATATAAGGCTTTCCTTAAGAATCAGCTTATTGCACAGCAGTATGTTATTTCACAGAAACAGGCTGAAATTCAGAAAGTGGCAGCAACAGATGAACAGATTCGTCAATTCTATGAAAGTAATAAAACTTCTTTCGTATGGAATGATATGATGAAGATGTTTATGGTTGTTTATCCTAAGGGTGCAAATCCTGAAGATACAAAAGTAAAAGTAAATGAACTTAGAAATAAACTTGCTGACAAGAAAATGACTGCTGAACAGATTGAAGCTCAGGCTCAGGCTGGTGGATATCAGGCTGGTCATATTCTCCTTCAGAAAACAGAAGCTTATGCTTATCAGCTTGGTATGACTTATAATAATCTTATGTGGCTTTTTGAACAGAAAGACGATGTTGTTCTTGATATTCAGGAAACCGAACAGGATTTCCGTATTGTTAAAGTTGTAAAGAAATACGGTGCAAAAATGCTTTCAATCAGCGATATTGTACAGCCGGATTCAACAATTACAGTATATGATTACATCCGCGGAAATCTTACACAGCAGCTTCAGATGCAGGCTCTTACAGCAGCTGCAACAGAAGTTTCAAAGTCACTTCACACAAATGAAAATGTTGACCTGAAAAAATCAGGCGACGCTTTAACAAAGCTTTTGGACTGGGGTAACTAAGTGTCAAGAAGAAAAGGAAGAGTCCTGGCTTTCCAGGGTTTGTATTCATGGGATGTTGGAAAGAATCCTCTTGAGGAAATCTTGAGTTTTACATGGCCTGAAGCAAAAGATGAAGAAGCAGAAGCATTTGCTGGTCTTGTTATCAGCGGAACTGTAGAACACATTGAAGAAATAGATGCAAAAATTGAATCTCATCTTTCTTCTTCATGGACAATGGAACGTGTTAATAAAGTTACTCTTGCAATTATGCGCATGAGTGTATATGAACTTATGTACCAGCCGGCTTGTGACAAGAAAATCGTAATTGATGAAGCTGTGGAAATTGCAAAAAAATACGGTGAGGACGGAAGTTTCAAATTTATTAACGCTGTTCTTGATAACGTAAGCAAAGAATAATTAAACATCATTTTTTTATAAAGACAAAAAGGAGAACGTTTTGAGAAAAAATTGTGAAGCACTGTTTTGTGTAAAAAGTTTTTCTCGAAACGTTTTTTTTATTGTAATTTTATCTTTATGTTTGTTTTTGTCGGCTTGTTCAACAAAAGCTTCATCAGTAAGTCTTATAAGCCACTTCGATTTGATTGATGGTTATATTAAGCAGAATCAGCAAAAAGATGCGTTGAAAGAACTGAAAAAGGTATCAAAGAAATGTTATGATGCCTGGAGTTATATCGGGCTTTATAAACGTTATAATCTTCTTGGTGAAAAAATACTTGCTGAAAAAACACTTATTAAAGCATTAAAGAAAATTCCTCATAATCTTGAACTTTCTGCGGTTTATGCAAAGGTTCTTCTTTCTGAGAACAGGGCAGGACAAGCAGAGAAAATTGCGGAATGTCTTCAGAAAACACGTTACGCCTCTATTTACGCAGAAAGTGTTTTTAAAAATCATCAGGAAGAAATCTCCAGTAACGAGGTTTCACTTCTTTATGAAGACGGAAAATATTTTGAGCTTTATTCCGATTCATATACAGCAAGTCGAAATCCTGTTTGGCTTAGAAATTGTGCCGTGGTTTTTCTCTCTAAAGGAAAATATGATTCCGCTTCAGATTTGACGCCTCAGGCTTTTAATGATTCTGATGACGCCTGGTTCTGGGCTCAGGTTAATTATGATAGCGGGAAATTTTTACCCTGTATAAATGCCTGTGAAGCTTCTCTTTATTACCTTGAAAGTATGAACCGCATTGCTTCAGAGTCTGCATCAATAGTAAAAGTTAATGCTCTTGAAGCAGATTGTTATAATGCTATGGCTGATGGGAATAATGCTCATCTTGTTCGGGAGCGGCTTCTGGCAAAATATGTTTCAGGGGAAGATCTTTATTTGGGTTCTAGTGAGGAAGAAAAAAGTATTCTTCCGATGGTTGTTGTAAACAGTGCCATAGAAGAAAAAAAACTTGGGAATACAGAAAGGTCTGGTTCTCTTTTTACATATTCGGTTATGAATTATCCGGAATATGTGCCGGGGCTTATTGGTTATGCTGATTTTGCATGGGAATCAAATCTTGGACGTCGTGAAGACGATGAAATTGCAGCTCTTAGAAAATCTGGACTGAAGACTCTTGAAATGGAACGTTATGACAACCGTACAAAAATACCTCTTAGTGATGCGGTTTACAGAATTGATCAGGCTTTGTTAAAGGTGAATAATCCCTATTTATATATTAAAAGACTGGATCTTCGTTATAAATCTGATTCAAGCCTTACAGTAAAAGATAAAACTACAGATTTATGGAAACTCCTGGAATCAAGTTCTTCAGAAGAAATCAAATATCATGATGTGCTTGTTCTTTATACGGTTAATTTTCTTTTGGAAAATGGTTATGAAGAAGATGCCGAAATGATTTTTAAAAAATATCTGATTTCGAAATACCACTTTGATCAATCTAAAGATTTTTATGTTCAGCTTTCTGACAGGACACGTGAAGCTGATATTTCAGATCTTGAAATAGCTGCTTTGTTTGCAATAAAAGGAAAAATGACAGACGAAGCACTACGTATGTATGAATACTGCGTATTTGAAAGTGCTGGAAGCCGATGGGGAGAGATTTCACCTAAAGTGTCTGCTCAGAGTGCATTGAATCTTGCAAATCTGTATTTTGGTCTTGCACAAAAAGACAAGGCTTTGGATTTGTATGGAAAAACTGCGTCACGGGAAACAGATCCTGCACTAAGAAGTCTTGCCTTTTATCGAATAGCTTCGATTTATTATGCTTTGGGAGATACACAGAATGCTTTGCGTTCTGCAGATTATGCCTGTTCAATTTATCCAGAAAACGCAAAAGCTCATCTTCTGAAAACAAAAATTACATCAAAATAATTATTTTTTTTAATTTTTTTCATTTCTTTTTTCCTGTTTTGTTAAAAAAAATGCATATATACAGTGAGGAAATAAATGAAAAAGATACTCACTGTTACTTTATTATTTTTTGTATTCTGCTTCGGGATAAATAATATTCTTTTTGCAGAAGATAAGTTTTCCTGGGATTTCAGCGAATGCGAAATTAAGGATATTCTTTATGCTTTGTCTCTGGATACAGGTCTTTCTATTGTTGCTGATGATACAGTGACAGGAAAAACAAATTTCAGGTTTTCAGGTGATGATTTTGATAAAGCATTTGATTCTTTTTTAAGGGCTTCCAGAGTTTATGTAACTAAAGAAGATAAAGTCTGGACTGTAAGTCGAATTCAAATTGTAAAGGATGAAGAAAAACTTAGACTTGATTCTTTTGATGTAAAACCTTCTCAAATAATCGAAAAACTATCTGAGAGCCTCCAGGAAAATATCACTTTTGAACAGATGAATATGTCCGAAATTTCTGTTCATCTTGAAAGTCCGGATACAGAGAATCTATTACAAAATCTTGTAAAATTTATTCCTGGTTTTGTTCTTGAGAAAACCCCTTATGGATTCCATTTTTCCAAAGAAAACACAAGAAAAGAAAGAGATGGTGTTTCTGATTTTCTTGTAACAGTATTAGGTGAAAAAAATAAAATTGAAATTAAATCTGGAGTTTTTTCGAAAGTTTGTGAACAGCTTTTTATGAAAAACGGGAAAAGTTTCTGTATTTCTGGAAATGCTGATGTTAAGGCTTGTCGAACTTCTTTTGAAACTGATTCATTTGTTTCGGCATTGAAATTATTATGCGATCAAAACAATTTTTCTTTTACTGAGAAGGACGGTATTTTTTATGTTTTTCCAAAAGAAGATAAGAAGAATTCTTTTTTGTATGGTGAACGGCACTGGGTATTTTTCTCTTTAAGGTATGTAGCACCCGAAAAATTCCTGGTTTCTTTTTCTGTAAGATTCAGAAATCTGGAAACTGTTTTTTCAGAATCTGCAACTGGGTTTTGGGCAAAGGCAACAGATGTAGAAATAGAAGAAATCTTAAAATTTATTGAAGAGTCAGATATTCAGAAAAAGACATATCTGATTCAGTTAAAAAATGTAAAAGCAGACGAGTTTATAAAACGGCTTCCACCATCAATAGACAAAAATTCTGTGTGTGAAGCAGACGGAAACAGCTGTCTTTATTTTTCCGGAACTGAAGATTCTTATAAACGAGTAATATCTGAACTTGAGATTTATGACCGGCCTCAGAAAAAAATAAAATATGATTTACTTATCGTTCAATATGATGATACGGATGATAATCAGTGGATTTCAGGTTTCAAGGTAAAAACTCTTCAGAAAGGTGACAGAACAGGTTTTTCGGCCCAGATTGGAAGTGTAATGTCGTTAAATATGAATGTGCTTTCAGCTTTCGGGATAGATTTTGCGGCATCCCTTCAGTCATCTCTTTCTCAAAATAAAAGTCGCATTTTTGCAGATACTACTCTGCATGGTACTGCAGGGAAAGAAATTAATTTTACAAATACTAATACCTATCGTTATAGAGATAATAATCTGGATCCCGAAACAGGCAAACCGGTTTATACAGGTGTGACACGGGAAATAGTGTCTGGCTTAAAACTTGATATAAAGCCTTGGGTTGGGGAAGACGGCCTTATAACGACACAAGTAAAAGCTTCTGTTACACGGCGAGGAACAGATTCATCATCATTAACAGGGAACCCTCCTCCTACATCTGAAAAAATTGTAACTACAGAAGTATGTGGGAAATCAGGAGAACCTGTAGTATTAAGCGGTCTTATACAGAATAGTGAAACTGATGAAATAATCAGGACTCCATTTCTTTCCAGACTTCCTTTAATTGGAAAGTTTTTCAGAACTGAAAAAAATACAAACGAAAAATCACAGATGGTTATATATCTTGTTCCATTTCTTGAATCTGTACAAAAAGAGGAAGTTAGAAATATTTATGATAAAAAATGGGCGGAAAACCGCAAGGAAAGATTATGCAGAATTATGAATTTAAACTGACACCAGCTTTCTGTTTGTATAACGGAACTGCCATTGCCGAACAGAACGGCTCATATATCAGATTTCTTACAGAAAATAAGGAAGATTCGGTCCTTCATTGGAGACTGGAAAAAGCTTTTAGAAAACATCTTGATTTTGTTGTGCGTCAGAAAGATTGTGGAACTGAATACAAAAATCTTCCGCAAATTGAGTTTTCGGCTGCGACACATGAAGAGGTCAGAAATTGTATTTCTCTTTTGTATCATGAAAATGGATTAACAACGTACAAAGAGAAAATGAATGAAGATAAAGAAAAAAAAGAAGCCGCTGCGGTCCTTCTACTTGATTCAATACTTGAAGAAGCAAGAAAAAGACGAGCCACAGATATCCATATAGAAAAAAGCATAATACGGTTTAGAGTAGATGGAAAACTTGGGGATTATGCATCAATTCAAAAAGACCGGAGTTCGGAGTTAGTTCTCCGCATAAAACTTATCTCAGGAATGAATGTTCTTGAAAAGAGAAAAAGTCAGGATGGTCACTTTGTTTATGGCGAAAATAAACCGGTTTTTGTTCGTGTATCAGTAATGGCTGTTATAGGAGATGAAGAAAATGAGACAGAGGAATCGGTAGTAATGAGACTTCTTGATACAGCTCGATTACCTCTTGGATTAATGAATCTGGGTTTCAGCGACAGACAATTAATTGTAATGGATTCTCTTTTACAGAATAAAAATGGACTGATTGTTGTTTGCGGAGCAACTGGAAGTGGAAAATCAACAACTGCAGCATCAATGCTGCTGGAAAGAATCAAACAAACCGGAAATTCTGAAAAAATAATAAGTATTGAAGATCCTCCAGAATATATTATTCCAGGTGTGACGCAGATAAAAGTTGATAAAGAACTTGGAATTACTTATGAAAGTGCACTTGAAAAAATTTTTAGACAGGATCCTGATGTGATAATGGTTGGCGAAATACGTGATAAAGAAAGTGCGTCAGCCGCAATTGGTGCAGCCATGACAGGGCATCTGGTTATTGCGACCCTTCATACAGATTCTGCTCCGTCGAGCATATTAAGGCTTCAGGATTTAGGCGGTTCGGAAAAAATAATTAATTCAGTTTTGCGTGGAGTAATTATTCAGGAACTTCAGCATAGTTATGGTTCTGTAACACTTCTTTCAGATATTTGTATTCCGGAAAAAAAAGAAAGTGATGGATTTATCCATGTAACAAATGTGCCTGAGCTTCTGAAGAAAACGGGAAAACTTATAGCAAAAAAAATGTTACTGTCCCAGGAAAATACATCAACTTCAAAGGAGAGTGTATGACAAATCTTCATGGGGTAAGGATATTCACGCAGAATCTTAAGGAATTGATTGAAGAAAAACTGACTCTTTATCAAGCATTGAAAATAATTGGTAGTTCTAGAGTGACGGATAAGAAAATCAGGAATTGTGCAGAATATCTTGCTGATTCAGTTGAAAATGGGACAGCGTTTTCCAGTGCTGTCAGAACCTGTCCATATATCACTTTTGATAATGTTTATATTTCTTTTATTAGTTTTTCTGAGGAAAGTGGAAATTTGAATGAAACTCTTGATTTTCTTTTAGACCGGACGATTCGTAAGGAAGAAAACAGAAATTCTTTGTTTAGTGCACTTGTATACCCTTTATTTGTTGTTTTTCTTGTTCTTTGTGTAAGTGTTTTGTTTCTTTTTTCAGATGAAATTTTTCCTGGAAGTATGTTTCTTTTGGGAATAGACAAGAGGGAAGCAGCAAAAACAGTTTTTTTCTGTTTTATGACTTTCTTATTTCTTTGTTCTGCTGTAATTATCCTTCTTCTTCATTTTATGGGTGAAGACCGTCTTTATGAGGCATTTCTTGCAGGAGGCTTTTTGTCCTGTAATGGAATCAATATGGCTCAGGCTTGTAATATGGCATCTGTTGTCTTAGGTATAGATTCAAAATTTGGAAAGGTTTTTCAAAAGGCCAGGGAAGGACTTGAATATGGAATGGATTTACGAACCGCTTTTTCAAGAGGAAATGATTTAAAAGTTCAGAAAAAAATTGAACTTGCACTTCTTCTTGCAGAAGAAACCGGAAATAAGAATAAAGTGTTTTTGAAAATCGCAGATTCTTTGAAAAAAGAGAATGAGCGTAATAGAAAATATTGTCTTACCCTAGTCGAACCTGCATTTATTGTACTCACTGGAATATTTGTACTGGGAATTGTAATTAATCTTGTCTTACCCGTAGTTTCCGATTCGGTAATTATGTGAATAAAAAAGAGGATAAAAAAGTGAAGGAGTTAATTAATGAATTCAAAAAAACAGACGGTTTCACATTCGTTGAAACAGTTGTCGTACTCTCAATTGTCGCGGTCCTGGCCGCAGGAACAACAGTATCTGCTTCGAAACTTATATCAAAAGCAAAAAAGGTTTCCGCGCAGAATCAGATTGAACAGTTACAGTCGGGGTTACAAGCCTACTTCCTTGACTGCGGCCGTTTCCCCACAACAGAACAGGGCCTTGGAGCATTATGGCAAAAGCCCTTATTGTATCCCGTTCCACAAAACTGGAAAGGACCTTACATCCAGAAAGAGCCTTCCAAAGATCCTTGGGGTTCAGATTACCAGTATTGTAGCGCCGAAAGCACCCCTCTCCCCGGAACGGTTCCTGAAGGTTTGCCCTATGTACTTTATTCCCTCGGCGCAGACTGCGAAGAAGGTGGAGATGGAGAAGCGGAAGATGTTTGTTCCTGGAAATAGTTTTTCGAAAGCAATGGTTGCGGCAGTTTTTCTGTTTGTGTTCATTGATATGTCTTATGCAATAAAAAACAAACTTGAAAAGCAGATCAGTTTCTGGAATAAAAAATATGAAACTGTTCAGGCTTATGAAGAAGCAAAAAATGGGGAGGCTGTAGATGAGGCTCGTTGATTTTGTTTGTGTAATGTTTCTGGTAATGGTTCTTGAAGTTATTGCAGTATCTGCTTTCAACGGAAATTTTTCTCTTGCAAAAAGAAAACAGGCTGTCAAAAAGAAAACAGAATGTCTTGAATTTGTAGCAGAAAGCTTCAGGTCTTCCTGTAATGGAATAGGATTTAAAAATCTTGATGAATGGAAAACTGTGAATGTTTCTTTATGGAACCTTGAGGAAATAGGATGGCGCAAAGAAGAAAATCTTTGTTTTGGCTTCTGGAACGGTCCCTTGGGGCACGGAGAAGTAGTTGAGAGGATTGGAAAAAATGAAGCAGAAACTGAAATCGGGAGATTATGATTCATATGAAATTCTTATTCCGGCAGGACATATGTTTGGAAAGAAAAAACAGGATTATATATATAAAGAACTTGAAAAACGACATCCTTGTTTTTCAGAGAATTTTGTTTTTGATGAAAATACTCGGATAACGAAAAAAGGGTTTTTAAGTAATGTTACGGTTATGGATAGATATGTGCTTGGAGATTATAAAAACAGGTATCCTAAAAGCAGTTTTTTTACAGAAGAAAATATAAAAGTATTTAATCCTGGCTGGAAATCGATTGTAGTTTTAGTTCTTTTTCTGATTTTGTTTTGTGTATCTTTTTTATTATTAAAATTCTCATTCATTCAGGATAACCCTGAACCAGGTGTAGAAGAGAAAACTGTTCCTGTTTTTACTGAACCGCAGCGAAGTATCGTAGAAGATCTATTTTTTGATATTACTGAAAGCGGTGGAAAAATTAAAAGTTTTCAATGGGTTTATGATGGATTTACTGAAAATGTTTCATTAAACATAACAGATTGCAGCCCCGCAGATTTTGATTATTCATTAACGAAATATAAAATCAGTTTTTCGCCAGTAGTTTTTGATAAGGGAATAGCGTTTTTTTCCATTGAAGGAGAACATAAAGCTCCTGGCACTTTCGAGAAAAATATCAAGACTACGCGAAAAGAGTTCTTTAATGAAATGAATATCTGGTTTGCAGAACAAGGTTTCTTATTAAAAAGCGAAGACTATCTTTCAGGGATTTTTTCACTTTCTATTTCCCGGAATATTGGAAAGTATATGTTTGCACTTTCGCAAAAAGCTGATGAGATATACGAGAAATATGGTTTTTCTGTAAATAAAGTTATTCTGAACAAAAATCAGGTTGAACTTGGATTTACTGATGATTTTGAAATTCCTTTTGAGGAAAATTTTTTCAGCATTTTCGCAAGAATAAATCCTTGTTTTTATGAAGCGGCTCAAATCAAATCAGAAAAAAAGAAAATTCAGAAAGAACCGGAAAAGGAAAATACTTCCAGAAAACGTATTGGAGTTATTACCCATGAAAATGGAAATAAAAGCACGTTTTATAAAAATAGAAAGGGGAGAATAGAAAATGATTAAAAACAATAAACTTGAATTTTTTTTATATGCTTTGCTTTTCTTATGTTTAACATCCTGTGCTGGGAATCCAGGAAAAGAGAAAAAAGTTTTTACGGGAATCGTTCTTGACGAAAAATCAGAGCCGGTATCTGAAATGGAATTAGATATAAAAACACCTGATGGTAAAAAACTTAGGCTTTGGACAGATGATGAAGGTTTCTTTTATATTCCTGAAACAAAAAATGGAAAGTTCAGTTTTCACGGTGAAAAAGCAGGATATTCGGAATTAGAGGAAAAACTTGAAGTACGTAATCTTGTGAAAATTTATTGTTTCCAGGTTCAGTCTGCAGATTCTATTTTTGATGAAGTTGAAGGACTTGTCATTTTGGAACGATATAAAGAAGCCGTAGAAAGATTGAAATCTATCAATTCAGGGAAAAATAAAGATTTGAAAGATTGCATTGATTTTTATAAAAAAAGATTAACGGAGGCTCTAAATGCGAAAGGTCTTAATTAGTATGATTCTGGTTTTATTATTGTCATCTTGCAGTCATCTATATACTGCAGTTC
>JAHBAD010000155.1 GCA_018385395.1 Treponema sp. | reverse complement strand
TGCAGTATACAAATAAGTATGAATTCAAAGCTGATGAAACCGATGACGAAGGAAACGTAATTGCCTGGGGTGAAGGCTGGGTTCAGGAAAAAGAAACTTATGAGAATGAAGAAGGGAAAGAACTGGAACGCCCACACAAAGAATTTATCCCTTTCAATTTCAGTTTTTCTTATTCGGTGCCAAGTAAAACTTTGTATTCATGGAAAAACAGAATTTCACTGACACCAACACTTTCAACAAGTCTTGTAGCGGACCTTGTTCGACCTACAAACAGTTACTTTACATTTAATCCTGGAATAACATTTAAACTTAATGAATTTTTAAATCTTACATTCAGCTCTAGTTCCAGAAACGCAGTTATATATCGTTATCTCCCTGAAAAATTCCGTAACGGCATTGAAATTCAAGGAGAGAAAAATGTTCTGAAAGATCTGTGGAATTCTTTCAGTTTCTGGGATGAATCAAAACGTAAATCTTCCGGTTTTAAATTAAAGAGCCTTAATATTGCACTTGATCATGAGCTTCACGACTGGAAATTCCAGTTTAAATGGAAAATGGAACCGGTTCTTAAAAATATGAAAGGTCAGAAATGGTATGACTTTACGCCGTACTTAAGTCTTGCTGTTGTTTGGAATCCTATGGAAAGCATTAAAACTGCCCGCGTTTATCAGTTTGATGAGACTCTTGTTACAAGACGTATAGAAGAAGGCGGAAAGGGCATTGATTATGATGAAGACGGAAATAAACTTCAAAACGGTTCATGGGAACTTGACTAGGAGAGATAAATGGAAAATGAATTTACAATTGTTATCCCTGACAGCGATATTCTTTCTTGTGTCTGCGGGACAAACGATTCAAATCTTCAGCTTATAGAACAGAGTCTTGGAGTTTCTGTTTTTTGTACAGGAAATGAACTTTCCATCGATACTGATGATTATGCGGTAAGGCAGAAGTTTCAGTTTGTTATTGACCGTATTATTGATGAACTAAATGATGGCGGGAAAAACAGCGATGATATCGTTATGTCTGTCTTGAACACCCAGAAAAAGCCTGATATGGGAAATATCTCTGTTTTTGTTCCAGGGGCTTTCCGTAAGGTTTACCCTAGAACTCAAGGGCAGGCTGAATACATTCATCTTCTTCAGACAAAAGATATGGTTTTTTGTTCTGGGGCAGCAGGAAGCGGAAAAACTTTTCTTGCCGTTGCGGAAGCATTGCGTCTTATTTTGAATCATCAGAAGGGCAGACTCATTATTACTCGTCCTGTTGTTGAAGCCGGTGAATCTCTGGGGTTTCTTCCTGGTGACCTTACACAAAAAATTGATCCTTATCTAAAACCTTTGAAAGATGCTATGGAAACAATCGTTCCTCCGGAAACAGTGCGGAAGCTGACCGATGCAGGCATTATTGAAGTGGCACCTTTGGCTTATATGCGTGGGCGAACGCTGAACAATGCAGTCATTATTCTGGACGAAGCACAGAATACAACTAAGAGTCAGATGAAAATGTTCCTTACCAGAATGGGCGAAAACTCAAAAGTTTTTATTACTGGAGATGAGACGCAGATTGACCTTCCAAAAAAGGTTCCGTCCGGGCTTATTGACGCAATGAAACTTTTATGTAATATAGAAGATATTGGATTTATGAAACTTACGGCTGACGATGTTGTCCGTAATCCCCTTGTGCGTAAAATTGTAAAGGCATATGAAAATGAAATTGAAGATTGAAAAAAGTGAAGTTTCTCTTTTGGGCCATTTTTTTAAAGGTTGTGGAGATTATATAAAAAGAAAATATCCTTTTCTAATAATTTTTGTCCTGGGATTTATTGCTGTTTCTTTTATTAATTTCTTCAAAGTTTCTACAACTGAAAGCGTAGCATCTTTTGTGCTTGAAGATTTTGAAATTGGACAGATTTCCGACCGTACCATCATTGCAGATAAAGAACTTCCACCTGATGAGTTTAATCCTGTTTTTGTTCAAAAAGGCGAAAAGGTTTTGAAGAAAGGCTTTCCTGTAACCGAAGAAAGCTATGAAAAACTTAAAAAAATGGCTTCGTCTCCGGTTTATTTAGATAAACGTTCTTATGCCAATTCAGAATTATTTTTATTTATAATGGGTTTTCTCTGGTATCTGCTTCTAACTTTTATTTATAAAGAGAAAAAGATTCTGGTTCGTGAAGTTGTTTTTCAGGTGATTTTTTTAGTCATCGTTTATGCAACCACTGCAATTTTCCGTAAATTTGCATTTTTCAGTACTCCTTATTCCCTTTGTATAACCATTCCTACCGGGCTTTCGGTTGTTCTTTTATCAATTCTTTACGGTCAGCTTCCAGCAATTATTTTTTCCTTTATTTCAGGTTTCTGTGTTTTAAGTGGTGCTGATTGGGAACTGGTTCCTTGTCTTTTTACTATTCTTTCGGGCCTTTATGCCTGTGCAATTGTTCGCAAAGTAGAAAGAAGAATTGATATGATTTTCGTTTCGATTCTTCTTGCCATAGGCAATGTTGTTCTTACAATTCTTCTTGCCGTAATTTTCAATGAATCTCTTTCTTCAATGGGAAAAGTTTATTTCGGTATTGCTTTAAACGGTTTCCTTTCCGGTCTCCTGACTATGGGACTGATTACACCTCTTGAAATTATTCTGAATACGGCTTCTGTTTTCCGCCTTATGGATTTAAGCGACTTGAACAACGCCTTTATGCAGAACATGCTTATTCAGGCATCGGGAACTTACCAGCATTCAATGATGGTTGCCCAGCTTGCAGAAAATGCCTGCCGGGAAATTGGTGCAAATTGTCTTCTTGCCCGTGTTGGTGCTTATTACCACGATATTGGAAAAATTGATCAAAGCGAATATTTTATCGAAAATCAGAAAGACGGGGAAAATAAACATAATGAATTGAATCCGTCTCTTTCTGCTTCTGTAATCCGTATGCACGTTCGTAAGGGAGTTGAAAAAGCACGTCAGCTTCATCTTCCTCAGTGTGTTATTGATATTATTTCAGAACACCATGGAAACAGTGTAATTGCTTATTTCTATAACGTTGCACTTAAAGAAAATCCAAATGCAAATCCAGGAGATTACTCTTACGGTGGAAATCCGCCTTCGACCCGTGAATCTGCGGTTGTCATGCTTGCCGATACGGTTGAAGCCGCATGTCGTACTCACGAAGATAAGTCTGAACGAAGTCTGGAAACCTTCATGATGAAACTTTTCCAGCATAAAATTGATACAAAACAGCTTGATTATTGTAATCTTTCTTTTAGTGATCTTGCAAAAATCCGTCAGGCTTTCCTTCAGATTCTTTCTGGTTACTATCATTCAAGAATTCAATATCCTGATCAGGAAAAGGAAAAAGAAAAGGAAAAGGAAAAGGAAGCCCAGGCAAAAACTACCGAAAGTTTGGAAAATTCTGATAAATCAGATAAGCTTGAGAAAACTGAAAAAACTTCTAAAGCTCCTGAAAAAAAGGAAAAAGCTGAAAAAAATAAGAAAATCGAAAAAATCGAAAAAACTGAGAAAAGGCCTTCCAAAAAGAAGACTGAATAATAGAAAAATTATGGGGTGGGATATGTTTTTTTCAAAAAAAGTTTCAGGTGTTTTAGCCTGTTTATTATTGATGTCATCTTTCGTTTCATGCGGAGTTTCCAATAAGTCCATTCAACGTCACATGAAAATGGAAGAAGGGGTGACTAATCCGCTTACAATTGAAGAACTCAAAGAAGCTATTGGAAAATATCAGAACCGTGTGGCAGAACAGCAGCTTGCTATGAGTCAGATTGGAATGTGGTACAGACTTCTTGGAACCCGTTATGTTGACAATAAAATGTACGGTGAAGCTTTAAAATGTTTTCAGGAAGCTTTGAAATATTATCCTGATAATCAGAATCTTTATTATTATGTGGGACTTTGCGGCGGCTATATGAGCCATGCAGCTCTTGATTTTGATGGAACAGGTTCTTCCGAACAGAAATTTAATTATCTTAAACTTTCTGAAGAAGCCTATAAAAGGGCTCTTGCAATTGATGACCGATATACAAATGCTATGTATGGTCTTGCGGTTCTTTATGTTTTTGAACTTGGTGAAAGTGAACTGGCTATTCCATTGCTTGAAAAGCTTCTTACAATCGATACCCGTCATACAGATGCTATGTTTGTTCTGGCCCGTGCATATTTTGAAGTTTTTGATTTTGAAAAATCAGTTGAAATGTATGACAGAATTATGTCTGTAACAAAAAACGCAGATAAAATTGCAGATGCAGAAAATAACAAAAGAACAGTACTGGAAGCAAGCTACGGAAACTAAAACAGAATATCAGATATTACTAGATTTTTCTCTTTCACGTATTACTTTTCTGAATACACCCGAAAAAGAAATTCTTTACGGAAAACTTTTTGATGCAGGTGGTGCGGAAAAACTTTCCGAAATGACTCTTGAGGAAATAAGCAGCTTTGTAATGCGGTCCTTTCCTAAAGCCAGGTGGAATGGAAAGGAAAATTTTCGGAACGCGAAACGGGCTTTTGAAGTCTGTAAAAAACTGAAAATCGGATTCCTTAAGATTACTGATTCCGATTATCCTGCAATGCTTAAAACTGTATCTAATCCTCCGTATATGATTTTTTACAGAGGAAGCCTTGAAGCTTTCAGTCAGAAAAGTGTTTCTGTTGTTGGAACCAGGCAGCTTTCTCCTGAAGGAAAAAAAGCTGCTTTTGAGTTTGCAAAAAAAGCTTCTGAAAAAGGATATTGTGTTGTTTCAGGTCTTGCAAAAGGAGCTGATGGTTTTTCTCATAAGGGAGCTCTGGACGCTTATTTCAGTCTTCTTGAAAAAGGAGATGAAAAAGCTTCCCTGAATGTGGGTAAAACTGTTGCTGTTTTACCATGTAATATAGATGAAATATTTCCTGGTGTTCATGTAAAACTCGCAGAAAATATTATAAAAAGCGGAGGGTGTTTAATAAGCGAGTACGCTCCCTTTACTGATTTTGGGAACTGGCATTTTGTCCAGAGAAACAGAATTATTGCTGCTTTATCGCCTGCTACAGTGGTTGTTGAAGCACCAAACGGCTCCGGAGCCCTTATAACAGTGGATTTTGCACTGGAAATGAGCCGGGATGTTATGTTTCATAAGGCTTGTTTCGGGGATTTTGCAAAAAAAATCAACGAAGGGGTTAAAAAAAATCTTGAAAATCAGTATAACAACAAAAAGATAACAAAACATAAGCTGGAAGTTTCATGCGAACAGTTTGTCCGTGATGGTGCGCCAGTTATAAATGATTTTGACGATTACTGCAGATGTCTTTCGGAAGCACCGGGAGAACGCGGTTTAAATAAAATACAGCAGTTGGAACTTTTCAACTGATTTTTATAGGGGAATAAAAATGGCAGAAAAAAAAGCTGTTGCAAAAAAATCCAAGGACAAAACACCTCAGACACTGGTGATTGTTGAGTCGCCTCATAAGGCTGATACTATTGAAAAATTCCTTGGGCCTGGTTACGTAGTAAAGGCTTCTATCGGTCATGTTATCGATTTGCCTAAGAGCCGTATGGCTATTGATGTAGATAATAATTTCCAGCCGGAATATATCACTGTTCGTGGTAAAGCAAAACTTCTCAAAGAACTTCAGAAAGATGCAAAGAAAGCAAATCTTGTTCTTCTGGCATCCGACCCTGACCGTGAAGGAGAAGCTATTGCATGGCATCTTAATAATGCCCTTAAAGATAAAACTGACGCTCCAATCCGCCGTGTAGTTTTCCCTGAAATTACACCGATTGCCGTAAAAGAAGGAATTGAAAATCAGCGTGATATTATTGAATCTGTCGTAAATGCACAGAAAGCCCGCCGTGTTCTTGACCGTCTTGTAGGTTATAACCTTAGTCCTATTCTCTGGACAAAAGTAAAGAATGGTCTTTCTGCCGGCCGTGTTCAGTCTGTTGCTCTACGCCTTATATGTGAGCGGGAAGAAGAAGTTGAAAAATTCATTCCTGATGAATACTGGACTCTTGAAGCAGATTTTAATAAAGGAAAGACTTCTTTTACAGCCCAGCTTGTTAAATATAAAGGCGAAAAACCTGAACTTAAAAATGAATCTGTTGTAAACGAAATCATTGAGGAAATTAAAAACTCTGAATGTGTTGTTTCTTCTATTAAAAAAACAGAAAAAACAGTTCGTCCAAAAGCTCCCTTTACAACTTCAAAACTTCAGCAGGCAGCAGCAAACCGTCTTGGTTTCACATCCCGTAAAACTATGCAGATTGCCCAGCAGCTTTATGAAGGTATTAACATCGGGACAAACCGTGTCGGTCTTATCACTTACATGCGTACTGACTCTGTTCGTATTTCTCAGACAGCTCTGGATGATGTTCGCGGATGGCTTTCAAAAAATTATCCGGAAACACTTCCTCAAGAACCAATCAGTTATGAAACAGATAAAAAGGCACAGGATGCTCATGAAGGTATCCGTCCTACATATACGGAATACACTCCTGACTCAATTAAAGAGTACCTGAGCCATGACCAGCTTCGTCTTTACTCAATCATCTGGGAACGCTTTGTTTCCAGCCAGATGAACAATGCAAAAACAATGACTACCAGTTACGAAATTACAAGTGGAGATGCTGTTTTCCGTGTTGCAGGTTCTAAAATCACAGAAAAAGGTTTCTACGAAGTAATTAAAGTGCTTTCTTCTAAGGAAGAAAAAGGAAACTCTATTCCTGCCATGAAAGAAGGGGAAAAGCTTGAAAGCGGAACATTCCATCCTGAACAGCATTTTACTTCAGGTCCTGCACGTTACACCGATGCCTCAATAGTTCAGATGCTTGAAGAAAAAGGAATTGGTCGTCCTTCAACCTATGCTCCTATTATTTCTGTTCTTCTGGACCGTTATTATGTAACTCGTTCCAATAAGCAGCTTTGTCCAACTCAGCTTGGCCGTATGATTTCCAATATTCTGGTTGAATCTTTCCCTGATGTTCTGAACGTAAACTTTACAGCAGAAGTTGAAAACACTCTTGATGAAGTTGAAAAAGATAACATTGTCTGGAACGACATGATCAAAGATTTCTACGGACCTTTCAAGAAGCGCTGTGACGAAGTTCTTGAAACAACCGAAAGTATTAAAGGCTTCCTTGATGAAGAAACTGACAAGATATGTGATCTTTGTGGTAAACCAATGATTAAGAAACTTGGCCGTTTCGGCTTCTTCCTGGCCTGTTCAGGTTTCCCAGAGTGTCACAACACAAAATCTGTTCCACTGGCAAAATGTCCTTGTCCTGGTTGTGACGGGGAAATTGTTACAAGAAAATCAAAACGCCGTGGCCGTGAATTCTATGGATGTACAAATTATCCTAAATGTACTTTCATTTCTCACTTTAAACCAATTGACCAGTATTGTCCAAAATGCGGATGGTTCCTTGTTGAAAAGTTTGATAAGAAAAACGGAAGCTATAAATCTTGTATTAATCCTGACTGTGATTACCTCCACACAGCCGGTGAAGAGGCTGAAACTATGCCTCTTGAAGCTGACGAGTAGAATAAAGTGGAAAAGAATGTGCTGGTTCTGCATCAGAGTGATGAGTTAAAAATCATTGCTCTGCAGAATGAACTTTGTCTTTTGTTTCACGGAAAAGCCGGCGTTTTCAAAAAATATCCTTTATGGGTAGAACTTCCTGAAAATCTTTCTGCAAAAGAAATTGCTGGAGTTCATTTTGATAATATTTTTATTAATGAAAATGGTGTTTTTCTTTCTGTTTTAATAAAAACAGAATCCGAAATTGAGATATCAGGTTTTCTCCAGCTTATTCTTTTCAAGAATAAAGAAAAAATAACTGAAACTTTAAAAAAAGAGTTTCAGCTTGATTGCCGGATTTTTCGAGTAGCTTTGGGGCATTTTGAAAATAACCGTTACTGGCTTACAGATTCATTATGGAAAAAATTAAAGAAATAAAACAAAACAAGCTTCTTATTGTTCTCTTTGTGTTTACAGTTCTCCTTGTTTTCCTTTCCATTGGATATTACAGGGTAAGTGTTGTTCCTGTGAACGTTTTTTCAGAGAAAGGAGCTGAAAACGGTACTCTTATTCCTTTGAATTTAAGTGCAAAAAAAGCTTTTGTTAAAAACGGAGATACTGCTTTTTATAAATTTTCCGATGTGCATAAAATTCTTTTGAAACATACTTATGCTGAAAATAAGACTGCCTCTGTTGTTTTCAGAGTGACAGTGAAATTTCCATCTGGAAAAAAACTTTCCCATTATGAAAATGCTGGCGATATTCCACTAAAAATTGGGTTTCTTGATTCTTCAGATTTTGATTCAAAAGGAAGGCTTGTCTTTAATTTTGTAAACCATAATTCAGTGACCTGTAATTTAAGAAATACAATTGATATTGATAATCTTACAAAAACCTATGACATTTCCTTTGCTCTTCCAAGTGATAAGGTTTCAAATATTCTTGAAATGAAGGAAGGTGTTTTCATTTCTAGTGAAGTAAGTTGCTGGCTTCAGTCTGTTGTAATATCCTCAAGTAAAACAGGTTTTGATCTTTCGGGAGATATTGATTTCTGGGGCTTTTCTTCCAATGGCGGAACTCTTTCCTTTGATACATCCTCTTTTGATTTTACAGGCAGCTCAAATATTTTTCCGGTTTTGTATTCTGAAAAGAATGTTCCTCCTGAAATTACGATTAAAATGTATCAGCCTTTGGAAGGCGAACTTTTAGATTACAATTTCACTTTTGGTGGCGAAAAACTTAAAGTTTCCCGCCTTGAAGAAATAAATCTTTCTTCTCTTTCTTTGAAAAATCCTTTTTCCTTTATGACTCATCAAAATAGGGGGGATAATGTTCAGGCAGTCATTTTTCACAGCGGAAAAGAAGATATTCTTTCCCATGGTATTAATTGGCCTGTTGTCCCTATAAAAACTGACCCGGGGCTTATTCTGGGCTGGCCAAAAAGCAACTGGCGAAATCCAGACTATGAACTTTTTGAATGGGACAGACTTTCAGGTATTCTTTTCTTTGATACAAAAGATTATGCTGTTCAAAGTAAGTTTTTTGCCCGTATTGCCTTTTTTACAGAAAAAGAAGGATATAAGGGAATGATTCTTTCAAATGAAGAATTAATGGGAAAGCATGATTATAATGCTCATGATTATTCAGCTGAAAGTTTTGCAAAGTTTTTTAATAAGGCTTTTCGTTTGAATTTTCATTTGAATCCGGAAGAAGAGCTGCTGCTTGAAATTCTTGTTAGAAACGGAATTCTGGAAAGGGGAACAGATCCTCTTGATCCTTATGTTTCAAAGGGCGGGGCAGTTCTTTCTGTAAGCCGGGAAATTCCATCTTACAACAGAAAGTCTCTTCTGGCTCATGAAGGATGGCATACTATTTTCTTTACTGATGAAGAATTCAGAAATTATGTTTCTGCTGTTTATAATGTTATGGATCCTTATTCCATGCAGTTTCTTGTTGATTATTTTAAAAGCCAGCCTAATCTTGGATATGATACTAATGATTCTTACCTTATGCATAATGAGTTTATGGCATATATTCTTCAAAATACGGAGGGTAATGCCGGATCTTACTTTGTAAATAAAGCTTCATGGCCTTCAGTAAAGAAAATAACCCCTGATTTATGTCGTTATATTATAGAAACTGGTGGCAGTGGATTTGATGACTGTCAGGCAATGCTTCAGGATTTCCTTTATGATAAATATAAACTGAAATCTGGAAATATAGGCCTTTGCAGCTATTAGGATTAAGTTTTTAACATTGACCAAATAATGTAAATCTATTATGATTATAAAACTAATATTTTAAATAGATGGGGATTTTCCCTTTATTGGAGATAAAAAATGGGTGCTATTGGTATTGTACTTTTGGTTGCATTTGTAATTGTATGTGTTCTTCTCGTTCTTCTGGTTATTGTTCAGGATGACGGTGAAAACGGAATGGGCGGACTTCTTGGAGGACGCGGTACAGCTGCTTTCGGTTCACATTCAGCAAGTGTTCTTACCAAAACAACTACTGTTCTTGTTGTGCTTTTCTTTGTTCTTGCACTGGGCCTTGCTCTGGTAAACAAAAAGGCTAAAGTTGATACTGACCTGGTTGAAACAACAACAGAAGCTGTAGAATCTGCTTCAGAAACTGCTGAAAACTGGTGGGCTGAAACATCAGACGCTGAAACATCAGACGCTGAATAATCAGTTTTCTTTTAAGTTAAGAAAAGCATCAGATTCGGTATAATTTCCGGATTTGGTGCTTTTTTTTTGCAAAAAATTTCAAATAACTCTATAATAATATGAATATTTTTCAAGGGTGTGTGTCTATGATTTGCGACTTTATAAATCCCAAAGCAATAATTTTTGAACTGGACGGAACTGACAGGGATGAAGTCCTTGCAGAATTAACGGAAAAACTTATCACATTAAAACCAAATCTTAAAAGGGATGTTGTTTTCAAAGCTCTTGTTGAAAGGGAAGAGAAAAAAAGTTCCCTTGTTTGTAAAAACATTGCGGTTCCACACGCAGTTTTGCCGGATATTACTGAATCTGTAGTTGCACTTGGTCTTTCCCATAAAGGTATTGAGTTTGATATGTCAAATTCAGACATAGAAACAAATACAGCAAAAGTCGTTTTTACCGTGATTTTCCCAGAAAATAAACCAGATGAACATCTTCAAATTTTGAAAGATATTCTGGTACTTGAAAAAGAAGCAGATTTTATGAATAAAGTCCTTCGGGCAGAAAATTCTTCTGAAATCTGTGACATTATAAATAAATCGGGAGTCTGATTATGTCTGATAATGATGAAGTTAGTATTATTGCACATCTGCTGAAAGTTGAAAAAGAAGCATCAAAAATTATTGCTTGTGCAAATATAAAGGCTGATAAAGAAATTTCAGATGCAAAAATTGCTGCCGATGCTGAATTCAAAAAAAATTATGCAGAACGTGCAGACATTCTTGAAAAAAATTTTGAAGAAAAAAAATCAGAAATATCTGATGAACATGATAAAATCCTTCACTCTTATAAAGCTTCTGTGGCTGGTATGCCGCAGAACAAGGAAGCTTTTGCTTCTGTAATTGAAAAAGAATTATTCGGGCAGGACTAAAAGTTATTTATGGATAGAGACGGTGCAAGAGCATTTGTATATGCTAAAGCCTGTGGTGCATTAGGTAAATCCTTTACCGGTGAAAAGGCCGACAGACTTTTTGAACAAAAAACACTTACCGATTTGTGGACTCTTCTTTTCAGAACACAGGCTCCTATGGTGCCTGAAGTTATTCTTGCCCAGAAGATTGAAGAAGAGTCTTTTAACCGTTTTATTTCCCAATATGTTAGTTTTATTTCTCAGTTTGATAATCCTGAATCTTATCTTAGTGACCAGTTTTTTATTTATGAAGTTGAAAATCTTAAAACCGTAATTGATGCCCTTTGTTCTGGTCAGCAGAAGCTTCCAAAACTTCTTGAACTTGGTAAATATGGAACCCTTCATTTTGACCAATGGCCAAATCTTGAAAATATTACGGCTGGTACAGAATATTCCTGGATAAAAGAAGTACCTGATATTCATAAACAGCAGGAAGTTGAATTTCGTCTTGATATTCAGGCAATAAAACATCTTTGGGCTTCCATTCAGAGTATAAAAGGCGAAGAAGGAAAGGCTGTAAAAGAACTTTTTCAGGAAGAACTTGTTATTCAGAATATTGTCTGGGCTCTCAGACTAAAACTTAATTATGATATGAACCGGGATGATGTAATCAGTCACTTGATGTACGTTACAGAAAAACCAGGTCCCCATGATCCTTTATGCGTACAGGCTATTAAGATTCTTGATAAAGATCCTGAAAATTACAGCGATTGGGAAAAATGGTCTTTCAGTGAATATGTTAATCCTAAAAATGATGTTTTATGGCGGATTGATCCTTCGTGGATCGAAAATAAATCTCGTCAGGTTCAAAATAAAAAAGCATCAAGATTATTCCATTGTTTTCCTGTAACTAGTGCTTCCTTAATCGGGTGGTTCAAAATGAAACAGGCCGAACTTGGATATATAAGAATGGCGGTTGAAGGTTTGCGCCTTAATCAAAAATCTTTGCTGGAGTACTAAAATGGCAAGAACAGCACAAATGAAATTAATTGAACTGATGGTTCTCAAAGAGGATATTTCCAAAGTTATTGAGTTTATTGGTAAAAAGGAAAGTTTCCAGTTTCAGACAAAATTATCTGAAAAAAGAGGTGAAACCGAAGGAACTCAGAACCTGGATCGTGACTTTTTTGAAAAACTTCAGTCAATCTGTACAACATTAAATCTTGTTTTTGAATCTGATTCGGGCTTAGAAGTTACCGTTCCTTCGGATAAGGATAGAGAAGAAGCTTCTCATTTATTCAAAGCTTATGATGAACTTTCTGACCGTATAAAAGAAATCTCTCAGGAAGCTGAAAAAATTAACAATGCTTATAAGGAAGCTCTTTCTTTTGCAAATCTTAAAGTTCCATATTCAGAACTTGAACATTTTTCTTTTCTTTCAATGAAAATCGGTAAAATTGATCCAAAAGATTTTGATGCTTTGAAAGAAGCTGTTGGTGGAAAGGGTGTAATTCTTAGTCTTGGTGAAGATAAAAGCCACGTTCTTGCCGCTTCTTCAAAAAAAGGCCGTTTTGCTGTAGATACTGAACTTAAAAACTTCAATTTCATAGAAATGGAAATTCCAAAAGATTTTAACGGGGTTCCTGATGATGTTCTTGAAAGCCTTAAAAACAAGAAAGCTGCCGCTGACAAGGCTGTAGAAGAAATCATTAAAGAAAGAGATAACTTTGCAGAAACTCATAAAGAAAAACTGAATAAACTTAGTGCTTCTTTTGCCATGGGAACACAGGTTTCAGACATAATTAATAAACTTGAATCAACTGAACTTGTTTATCATATTACTGGATGGGTTCCTGCGAAAGAATGTAATGAATATATGACTTCCCTGGATCAGCTTACAGAAGGACGAATAGCTATTCGTCAGTATGAACCTTTTGAAGTTCCTTCAGTTCTTTCGGGAAAAGAACAGGTTCCTGTAAAACTAAGCCACGGAAAATTTGTAAGAAGTTTTGAACGCATGATTTTCAGTTATGGTTCTCCTGTTTATGGAACTATTGACCCGACACCATTTGTTGCAATCTTCTTTACTTTCCTTTTTGGTTTCATGTTCGGAGATTTTGGGCAGGGGCTTTTCATTGCACTTTTCGGCGTTCTTATGAACTGCAAGGTAATTAAAGTCGGTGGATGGAACAAGTTCGCCCCAATATTTATTGGAGTTGGATGTACCAGTTCCATTATGGGACTTTTGACAGGTGAATGTTTCTCAGGTGAAAAAATCCTTGAACCTTTTGCTGAATTTGTGACAGGTCTTTTCGGAACTCCTCATGCACCAATCATTCATATGATGCCTTCAAGCGATCCCAATTCTATTCGTACAATGTTTACTGTATTCGGTGTTGCTATGGGAGTCGGTTTCATCATCAACTCTATTGGACTTATCATTAATATCATAAATAATTTTATCAGAAAACGTCCCGGCGATGCTTTGTTTGGAAAAACTGGTCTTGCCGGTGCTCTCTGGTTCTGGTATGTGATTGCCCTTGTTATTCGTGTTGCTGCATTTAAACACAGTATTGCAGTTTATGACTGGGTTATTATAGGAGTGACCATGTTCTTCTCTGCTTTTGGAGAACCTTTTGAACGTCTTGCAAACGGACAAAGCCCGGTTCTTGAAAACGGGGTAGGAGCAATGATTATTGGCGGTATAGTTGAACTTATTGAAGTTATTTCAACTTACTTGTCCAATACAATGAGCTTCATTCGTGTTGGTGCTTTTGCACTTTCACATGCAGTTCTCGGCTTCCTTGTTCATACACTTACCGAAATGGTTGGAGGAGCAGCAAGCCCTGGAGGAATTGGTGTTCTGATTGTCGGAAACGGAATTATTATCGTTCTTGAAGGAATGATTGTTGCAATTCAATGTATCCGTCTTCAATATTACGAATTCTTCTCGAAATTCTATAAGGAAACAGGACGGGAATTTATTCCGTTTAAGTTTGAATATTAATCTGAAAAAACGTTCATTAAAGGAGTTATGATATGAACAAGAAATTTTTAGTTATCCTTGGAATGCTTCTTGCATTCACATCAACAATGCTTTTTGCAAATGAAGCCGCTGCCGGAACTGCAGAAGAAACAGCTGTTGAAGCTGTAAAAGATGGAGGGCTTTCTGAAGCTGCAAAATACATTTCTGCTGCAGTAGCTGTTGCAATGGCTTGTATTGCAGGTAGTATTGCCGTAGGAAAAATTGGTGCAGCTGCAATGGGTGCAATGGCTGAAAATCCTGAAGTTTCCGGAAAAGCACTTCCTTATGTAGGTCTTGCTGAAGGTATCTGTCTTTGGGGTATGCTGGTAGCCGTTCTTATCCTTATTCTGTAGAAAACTGAAGAATGAAATTTTACGTTATAGGGTCACGGGAAATTGTTCTTGCTTTCAATATGGTTGGTGTAGACGGCGTTTACGCTGAAACACGTGACGAAGTACTTGATGCTTTTAATCGTGCTACCGGAAAACATGGAGAAAGCAATCTGCCTCATGGCGAAGTTCCCCGTGTCCTTATCCTTACTGAGGATGCTGCCGCTCTTATTGAGGATGAGGAATATGCCTGGCAGAAAACCGGAAAATATCCTCTTATTGTAGAAGTTCCAGGACTTCAAGGACATCTTGAAGGTAAAAAGTCCTTATCAGAGGCTATTCGAGAAGCCGTTGGAATAAAAATTTAATTTTTGGACTGGAATCTTATGGAAGAATTAAGATCAACAGAAATACTTGATAAAGAAATTGTCTCTGATGCTCAGAAAAAAGCTGAACGCATTGCTGCAAAAGCCGCAGAAGAATGCAAAAAAATTGCCGCTTCTGTGGAAGCACGTGTACTGGAAGAAATTTCAAAAACAGAAGACAATCTCAAACTAAAACTGAAAAATTTTGAAAGGGATCTGAACGCTTCTGTTCCTTTGGAAAAATCGCGTTTTTACGTTTCATACGTTCAGGACTCTATCGTTAAAAATATAAATGAATACCTTGCATCTGTTTCTGAAGACAAAGTAATTGATGTTTTGGTAAAGCGGTGTAAGAAACTTGATTTCGGTAATCTTAAACTTAAGGCATTTGTTTATGGTCTTGATGAAAAGAAAACTGAAAAAGCTTTGAAGAAAGTTCTTGGGACTTCTCTTTATACAACAGAAAAAACTGAATTCAATAAAATCATTTATGAAGAATCAGTTCTTGCAGAGAATAAAGGTATTATTCTTATATCTGAGAATGAAGAAGTAAAGTGTCGTTTTACTTTAAGTCAGGTTGTAGAAGAAATTTTGGATAAAAAACGAGCAGAACTTTCCGAAAGCCTTTTTGGTAAAGTTTCGGAATAGGGAGGAGATGAAGAATGATTGAAGGTAAAATTACAAAAATCTCGGGCCCTATTATTTATGCTTCAGGTCTTGATGGCTGTGGTCTTTATGATGTTGTTGATGTTGGAAATAACCGTCTTATAGGTGAAATTATCCGCCAGAACAAAGGAAATGCCACTATTCAGGTTTATGAGGAAGATACCGGTATGTACGTTGGAGAAAAAGTGGTGAGCCAGCAGAGACCTCTTTCCTTAAAACTTGGTCCAGGTCTTGTTGGTACAATTTATGACGGTATCCAGCGTCCTCTAAAAACAATGTATGAAGGTTCCGGAGCTTTTCTTTTACCTGGTGAAAGAAGTGAACCTTTGGATATAGAAAAGAAATGGCATTTTGAAGCATGTGTTTCAGAAGGCGATACAATCAATATGGGCATGGTTCTTGGAACTGTAAAAGAAACAGAATCTATTACCCAGAGTATTATGGTTCCCCCTGCCATTCGTGGTCGTACTCTTAAAACTTTCAAAGGTAGCGGTGACTACACTGTTGATGAAGTAATCGGAACTACAGAATTTGATGAAGAAATCTGCCTTTCTCAGTACTGGCCTGTACGTAAACCACGTCCTTTTTCACAGAAGCTTTCTGTTTCAGAACCTCTTGTTACAGGTCAGCGTGTAATTGATGTTTTCTTCCCCCTTTCTAAAGGTGGTACAGCTGCAATCCCAGGCGGATTCGGAACCGGTAAAACAATGACTCAGCATGCTGTTGCAAAATGGTGTGATGCTGATCTTATCGTTTATATTGGTTGTGGTGAACGTGGAAACGAAATGACAGAAGTTCTTTCTGAATTTCCTGAACTCATTGACCCAAGAACAGGACGTTCCATTATGGAACGCACCATTCTTATTGCAAATACTTCAAACATGCCTGTTGCGGCCCGCGAAGTTTCACTTTATTCGGGAATTACACTTGCAGAATATTTCCGTGATATGGGTATGGCTGTTGCAATCATGGCAGATTCAACTTCCCGTTGGGCAGAAGCTTTACGTGAACTTTCCGGTCGTATGGAAGAAATGCCTGCAGAAGAAGGTTTCCCGGCTTATCTTCCAACTCGTCTTGCTTCATTCTACGAACGTGCAGGTCGCGTAAACACTTTGTGCCAGAAAGAAGGTTCTGTTTCAATTATCGGAGCAGTTTCACCTCCAGGTGGTGACTTCTCTGAACCTGTTACACAGCATACAAAACGCTTCATCCGCTGTTTCTGGGCTCTTGACCGTGAACTTGCTAATGCACGTCATTATCCTGCTATCGGCTGGATTGATTCTTACTCAGAATATGCTGATGAAATAAAGGACTGGTGGCAGCTTCATAATCCGCTTTGGGAAAGTCTTCGTCAGCGGGCTCTGGACCTTTTGAAGAATGAACAGAGACTTCAGCAGATTGTACGCCTTATAGGTCCTGATGCTCTTCCAGACTCAGAACGTCTTGTTCTGAAAGTAGCTGATATGATTAAAAATGGATTCCTTCAGCAGAATGCTTTTGACGATGTAGATAAATACTGTTCACCAGAAAAACAGATTGTCATTCTGGAATTGATTATGGATTTCTATACAAAAGCACTGGAAGCCTTGAAAAAAGGCTATGCACTTCCAAAAATCATAACACTCCCGGTTTGTGAAGAACTTGTCAGAATTAAATATGATTATCCTAATGATAAAGTGGGCGAAATTCAAAGTGTCCGCACTCACATGGAAACTCAGTTTTCCGATCTGATGTAAAACTGGAATTTTTACAGGTGAAATATGAAAGGTGTTGAATATAAAGGTATGATAATGGTCGACGGACCAATTGTCGTAATGAAAAAAACTGAAGATGTTTTCTACGGTGAAACAGTAATCCTTCGCGACCGTTTTGGTGAAAAACGAACAGGACGCATTATTGATATCAGTCAGGAAGCTGTTGTAGTTCAGATTTTTGGAAATACTACAGGACTTGATATTGATGAAACAACCTGTGAATTCTTAAAAGAACCTCTGGAACTTCGTGTAGGTGACGGACTTCTTGGTCGTGTTTTCAATGGTCTTGGTCAGCCGATTGACGGAATTCCAGAAATCATTTCTTCAAAAAAACAGAATGTAAACGGTTATCCCATTAACCCTTTTGCACGTGTTTACCCTAGAGACTTTATTCAGACCGGCATTTCTGCAATTGACGGTATGAACTCCCTGGTTCGCGGACAGAAACTTCCCATTTTCAGTGGAAACGGTCTTCCTCATAATAAACTTGCTGCTCAGATTATCCGCCAGGCAAAGCTCCGTAACTCTGACGAAGAGTTCGTAATGGTTTTTGCGGGAATGGGTATTAAATATGACGTTTCAAAATTTTTCCAGGACACATTTGAACAGTCCGGGGTTTTAAGTAACGTTGTTATGTTCCTGTCACTTGCCGACGCACCTTCTATTGAACGTATTATTACTCCTCGCTGTGCTCTCACTGCTGCTGAATATCTTGCCTTTGAAAAAGGAAAACATGTTCTTGTTGTAATGACAGATATGACGAACTACTGTGAAGCTTTGCGTGAAATTTCTACAACACGTGGAGAAGTTCCAGGAAGAAAAGGATATCCTGGATATCTTTATTCTGACCTTGCAGAACTTTACGAACGTGCCGGAAAAATTAAAGGTTCAAAGGGTTCAATCACTCAGATTCCTATTCTTTCAATGCCTAACGATGATATTTCTCATCCAATTCCTGACCTTACAGGTTACATTACAGAAGGACAGATTGTTCTTGACCGTGAACTTTCACAGAAAGGACTTTACCCGCCTGTTCAAGGGCTCCCAAGTCTTTCACGCCTTATGAAGGATGGTATCGGTAAAGAAATGACCCGCGAAGACCATGCTGATGTTTCAAGCCAGCTCTTTGCTTCATATTCTAAAGTAAAATCTATAAGAAACCTGGCAGCCATTATTGGTGAAGAAGAACTTTCTGATCTTGATAAACAATATCTTCGTTTCGGTGAAAGATTCGAAAACGAATTCATTTCTCAGGGAGAATTTGAAGATCGTACAATTGAACAAACTCTTGAAATCGGCTGGAGTGTTCTGAAGGAACTTCCAAGAAGCGAATGGTTCCGTATCCGTGGTGAGTACATAGAAAAATATGCCAAAGCTTAACATTGCTCCGACAAAATCAAATCTTCTCTCAATGAAGGAACAGCTTGCCGTTTCAACAAATGGTTATGAGCTCCTTGAAGAAAAACGCGAAATCCTTGTACGGGAACTTATGCATATGGTCCAGCAGGTTCAGCTTCTTGAAACAGAAATTGATAAAGCTGTTGCAAAAGCTTACCCTGCCTTGAAGAAAATGCTCCTTCGTGATGGGGCTGACGGAGTAGAACGAATTTCTCATTCCGTTCATTATGATTTTGGAATGGAAGAAAAAACTGTAACTCTTGGCGGTCAGACTTTTTCTTTCTTTGATGTTGAACTTCCTAAAAAAGAACTGTTTTATTCCTTTTTGGGAACAGATTCAAACACAGATGAGGTAATTAACAGTTTTTTCGACCTTCTCTCACTCCTTGCTCAGATGGCTTCTATCCGTACTATTGTCTGGCGCCTTGCCGAGGAAGTGCGGAAGACACAGCGCCGTGTTAATGCTCTTGATAAAATGATTATTCCGCAGACTGTGGAAACTGCTAAATATATTGAAGGGGTTCTTGAAGAACGTGAACGAGAAAATGTCTTTGTTCTTAAAGCCTTAAAAAAACGGGGAAATAAATAAGATTATTTTTTAGGAGATAGAATGGCCAGAGATTTTTTTAAAAAGATTATAGTTGCAGTTAATGGTTCTGAAAGTTCAATTCATGCAGCCATGTACGGTATTATGATGGCTAAAAGTTATAATCTGAAGATTAAGGCTATTTTTGTAGTTGATACGGCCACAATAAAATTACTTTCCCTTAATAAATTTCTTATTGATGAAGAAAAATATTCTTATGAAGAACGGCTTTCAAGTGATGGCGAAAACTATTTGAAATATGTTGAGCGCCTTGCCCAGTCAAAAGGTGTAAAAATTGAAACTGAACTTTTGAAAGGTGGAGTTTATTCAGAAATTGTCCGGGAAGCAGAAAATTATGAAGCAGATCTTCTTCTACTTGGCGGAAACCGGGGACAAAACAGGAAAATATACCGAACCAGCGCCAGTGATAATGAAAAAAATATTCTTCTTTCTTCCTCTGTTCCAGTTCTTTTTGTAAATAAACCTGAAATTGACCGTCTCTTTAAAAATCTATAGAATCAGATGCATTAATGAAAGACTGTTATAAAATTCTTGGTGTATCTCCAGCTGCCTCTTTAAGTGAAATAAAGCATGCATATCGTGAAAAAGCAAAACTTTATCATCCAGATGCTTTGGGTGAAGATGCAAAGCGGGATGCCTTTAATGAACTGAATCAGGCTTATCGTGTTCTTTCAGATGCACGCCAGCGTCAGATTTTTAATGACTCTTTTTTTCATCACTTTAACAAGAAAAAAGAAAATGAAGAATCTTTCGATTACAGAAAATGGCTCTTAGAACGAAATGATGATGAATCATGGGCGAAACTTATTGTTCTTGATCTTATGCGTGGTAGGGAAGATGATGCTGTACGGGAATTTATTCATGTAAATTCCAGCCGGACTTCATTTAATTTGAAGCACTGGTTTACCCGTGAAGATTTTATGGATTATGGATATATTCTTTCTGAAGAACTAGTAATTCGTGGTGAATATTATGATGGATTCCTTCTTCTTGAACAGATTATCCTTATGGAATACAGTTATGAGTATTTCCGGCTCTTTTTCCCGGAAGTAATAAGTTTTACGTCCTCAATTTTACGGCACAATATTGAAGGCGTTATTGATGATGAACTTGCTCTGGATGTTTTTGAACGGGCTCTTGAACTGAAGTTTTCAAAAAGCGATGATGCTTTCTTTCTCTCTAAGATGGCAGTTATTTACCGCAGAATGGGTGACATTAAAACTGCTGAACTTATTGAGCGCATGAGCCTTTAAGCTCAGAAATTTTTTCGAAAAGCTTTTTCATATTTACCGGTTTACTCATATGGTAATTTATTCCGGCTTCAAGAGACTTTTCTTTGTCTTCCTGAAATGCATTTGCAGAAATTGAAATTATTGGAAGATTTGAATCGCTTCTTCCTGATTCTCTTATTTTCTTAGCACAGGTATTTCCGTCCATTTCAGGCATTTGAATATCCATAAGAATCATATCAAAGTGATGCTTCCCGGATGCAAGGAATTTTTCCAGAGCTTCCATTCCGTCATAAGCATTTTCATATTTTGCTTCTGTTTTTTTCAGCATCAGATTCAGAATCTCAACATTTAATTTATTGTCGTCTACAACAAGGAAATTCATTGAACTGAAATCAGGATAATCTCCGTTGGAAACAGATTTTGTTTTTTGATCTAAAGCCGGATTTTTTTGTTTTGTTTGACTTTCAGAGTTTGAAAGATATTTTGTAACACCTAGAAGTCTTGCACTTTTTTCATACATTATATTTGCAGAAAAAGGTTTTGTAATATAATCATTGGTTCCAAGATTTTCAGCTTTTTTAATTTCTAAATCTAATACATTTCCTGTAAGAGCAATAATAGGGGTTTTGTAAGGGGTTCCACTTTCCATAAAACGAATGTTTTTTGTTGCAGCAAAACCATCCATTACAGGCATCTGCATATCAAGGAAAATAAGGTCAAAAGGTTTTCCTGCTTTAAGACTTGCTTTGTATTTTTCAACAGCCACAAGACCGTTTTCGGCACAAGTAATTTTGCATCCTGTTTTTTTCATAAATGCTTCAGCAACCATCATGTTTACATTGTTGTCTTCTGCAAGAAGTATGTGATAGCTGGTCAGGTCAGGTATATGATTTAAGTTTTCGTTTTCCTTTGTTGAAGGAATTTTTTTCTGTAATTCATGGGCCTGTGAAAATATAGAGGATAAAACATTATTTAATTCTTTAGAATTATTTGAATTATCTTTTCCTTTGTTGCAAAGTCTGATTATTTCATCAAAATCTTTAATTATATTTTCAATATCCATTCAGATTATTTCTCCAATGCCGAAATTTTTTCTAAAGTCTCTCTTGCATAAAGACGGACTTTTGAATCATTGGCAGGACTCATAAAATTTTTCAGGATAAACTTTCCGCTTTTATTATAGGCAGGTCTTCCCATAAAACGGCAGATCGAAAAAACTGCATCACAGATATTTGTCTGGAGTGCAGGGTTTTTTGATGAAACAGTTCCGGCAAGTGATTCCAATGCCTTTAATATTTCACCGTCGGGATCATAACCATCTTTTGAAAGACCAGTTACTATACATTTTATTATAAAACTGTTTTTCTCATTTTTCAAAAGTTTTGCAGTTAAGTTTGTAGTATATCGTGTTCCATAAAGAGGTAACTGAGCAAATAAGGATTCCAAATCTGCGGGATTTGCTTTGAATGCAGATAAATCTTCTCTTGTGTTTCCTACTGTCTTATTGTTTTGCGAAATATAAGCTTCTGAGGCGCTTAAAAGGTCGGATGTATAGGTTATTTCTTTTTCACCATAAAAACCTGATTCAAGTTTTTTGTATCTTTGTAAACTTGTAATTTCAGAATTTAAGTTGAAAAGATATAATGTGTCATAAACTGAAGAATCTACTTTAAGATAATCAGAATAATAATCATATTTTTTATCGGATTTCTGCGCCCCTGCATGCTGTTCTACAATGTATGCATCCATAGTCCAGTTTTCCCGGGCAATTACAAGGGTATTGTTTTCGGTAAAAAAGGCATAATTCCATTTATATTTTCCTTTTTGATCAGGCATTTTAGCGGACCATAGAAGTATTCCTTCAAGATTGTAGAAATAAGCCCTGTTCAAATCACAGATAAAAAATCCTTCTTCGGTAAGACGGGCTTCTTTTATGTTTTGCAGGTTTAATTCTGGTATTTCTTTATCCCACAAGATTTTACCGGAAACTGAATCAATATAAATGATTTTTGCATTATTTCTTCGGTCAGTTACGAAAACAGCTTCATTTTTTTGATTATTCGAAACAAAGAAATTCAGACGGCTTTTCTCAAAATCCAAAGAGTTAATTACAAATCGGTTAATTGCTTTTCCATTTGGGGAAAGACCGAATAAACCAGCTGATCCATCGGAAAAAGTTAGAAAGATTCCATTAGAACTGGAAGATGCCGAAAGAACTTCGCCTGAAAATGTAATGTCTTCAACAATTGATCCGAAAGGTGTTACACGAAGTGCCCTGGTTTTTCCTTCTGTAAGGTTTTTCAAAAAAACAATAAGGCTTCCGTCTTCAAGTTCCTGTAAAGGAAGTTCGGACTGGATTTCGGTATTAATCTGCCATTTACAGATTCCGTTCATTCCAAAGCAAAGGACTTTATCAGTTCCTCGTAGAAAAAAACGACCGTCACGTCCTTCGTAAGCTTTATCAGTTATTTCGAAGTCCAGAACTTTGTTCCATAAGGGAACTCCGCTTGGATTAAAAAGTGTGATTTTTCTTCTGGAATTAGTAACGGCAATGGTAAAATCACTGGAAACAATGCTCAATATTGTTTCTGAATTAACTCCGAAGTTTTCTTCCCAGATAACATTTCCATTATTTGTAACTGAAGATATTGTTTTTCCGTCTGTAGCTCCGATAAAGCCGTAAGGTGTAAGAACGGGTTTTGAAAGAAACTTTCCGCTTATAACCTGGCTCCATGTTGTATTCAGGTTTGAAAGCTGAACCTGAGCCGGAAGAAAAAAGGAACAGGTGAAGGCGAGGAAAAAAACTGTTATACTTTTTTTTAATTTAAAAAAATCCATTTTTAGTCAGACTTTTTTCGAAGTTCTACAAGGCTTTCTATATGTGAAGTATTCGGATAAAAGTCTAATAAATAAACATTTTTAATCTCGTATCCGTTACGTAAAAGTTTTGCTAAATCGCGGGCATGAGTAGCCGGGTCACAACTCATTGAAATAATTTGAAGTGCTTTTGATTTTATAAGATAGTCCAGTACAGGGCGTTCCATGCCGCTTCTTGGCGGATCGATAACAATGGCGTCAAAATGAGGGCAGGTGGGCGAACAGTTTTTTACCCAGTTTTCACCGCTCATTCCATAGCTTATATGGTTGGTTCCAGTCATATTGCGTTCTGCAAAAACAAGTGCGTCTCTATTATGCTCAACAAGGGTAACTTTTCCGGCTTTGTCTGAAGCAAAGACAGAAAGACTTCCGCATCCTGAATACATATCAAGAATATTATCACTTGGAATCAGAAGGTCCCGTATAAGACAGCAGGTTTTTTCGAACACAAACATATTGGACTGGAAAAAGCCCCGGACATCAAAAGTAAGTTTTTTATCTGAAAGCTGGACTGTAACTTCGTTTTCAGGTGAAGCAGCAGTTCCTGCAAAATATTTGTTTTCCTTGAACTTATATTTTTTGCTGGATTTCTTAGATTGTATGATTTTCTGTACAGTTTTCTCCTGTGGTTTTTCGATAACAGGTGTGTTTAACTGTTTTCCATCCAGTGTAACAGCTTTTTCACTTCCAAAAAAATGAATACGACCAGAAGGACGGAATTTTACTTCTGTTTCTGAAAGATATTTATTTATGGGTTTTTCTGCGCAGAGACACTGGTCAATTGGAATGATTGTGTTTTTGCGTTTCTCTGAAAGTCCACCGTCTGTAAGCTGGAAGCGGGAGCGGTATCCTTTGACTGGCCCGGTTACAGCCTGAATTTTTTCAAGCGGAAAATCTATTCCGTTATTTTTAAGCATTTCAAAAAGCATCTGGCGGCGGTATTCAGTCTGGGCTTCTGCCTTTATGTGCATCATGTTGCAGCCGCCGCAGATTCCATAATATTTGCATTCAGGTTTTATGCGGTTTTCTGATTCTTTTACTATATTTACAATTTCTGCATTATCATAATCATTTTTTTGTTCAGTTATACGGATTTCGAGTTTTTCACCGGGGAGAGAAAAGGGAACGAAAACGTTCTTTCCGTTGATTTTTCCTATACAATTTCCCCCAAAAACCATTTTTTCGGTTATAATATTCTGTAATTCCATAAACAGTATTATATTAGAAAATACATAAATATTGAATGAGGTCTAGTTATGCAGAATAAAAGCTTTTTTCTTAAAATGAGTGATGGATTTGATATTGCCGTAACACGCTGGTTTCCGGATGAAGGAGTTGAAATTAAAGGTCTTATACAGCTTCACCATGGATTATGCGAACATTGTCTTCGTTACGACAGATTCGGTTCAATCCTTGCAGAAAACGGCTATGTTCTCAATGCTTACGATATGCGCGGTCACGGACGCACTGCAGATAACGCACAAAGAAATGGGACCGGAAAATTCGGGAAACTTGCCGATAAAGACGGGTTCAACCGCGTCGTTGAAGATCTTCATGAAATTACTGAAGCTTTGAAAAAGGACTACCCTGGAAAAAAAGTTGTAAATATGGGGCATTCCTTTGGTTCTTTTGTAACTCAAGGGCTTATAGAAAAATACGGTGAATATTCAGATCTTTGTATTTTAAGCGGAACTTCAGGTCCTAAGGCCGCAACAGTACCTGGAAAAATTGCCGCAGCAATTATAAAAGCCTTTGTTGGAGGAGATAATCCAAGTCCACTTCTTAATAAACTTGCTTTCGGTTCATATAACAAAAGAATCAAGAATCCTCAGAGTCCTAATGCCTGGACTTCTTCAGATCCTATGGCAGTGGAACTTTATGATTCAGATAAATGGTGTCAGATCAAGCTTACATCATCTTTTTTCTATGATTTGACAAGCGGGCTTTCCATGATTCACAAAAAGGCTAATATGAAAAAAGTCCCTTCGGATCTTCCAATTCTTTTCATTTATGGCTCAGAAGACCCTGTTGGAAACTACGGAAAAACAATCAAAAATCTTATAAAGATCTATCTTGCCAACGGCGTTCAGGATATCGAAGAAATCTGTTATGAAGGTGACAGACATGAACCACTCAACGAAGTCAATAAGGAAGAAGTTGAGCGCGATATACTTGAGTGGATTGGCAAAAAATTATAATATTCTTGAATTGTGTTAATCAGATATGGAACCAATAAAAACGGCAAACCTGTAAAAAAGGCCGTTATTTATACAAAAGACGAACATAATATTCCTCATGAAAAGATCGACAGAAATGCTGTATTTATTATAAACAGACTCCACGATGCAGGTTTTTCTGCTTATATTGTAGGTGGAGCTGTCAGAGATCTTATCGTGGGTAATACTCCAAAGGATTTTGATATTGTAACTGACGCTACTCCTGGTAAAATCAAACGCCTTTTCAGAAATTCCCGCATTATCGGGCGTCGTTTCCGTCTTGTCCATGTTGTTTTCGGGCAGAAAATATTTGAAGTTTCTACTTTCCGTTCCAATGAAGAAGGTTCTGTAGGAAATGAATTTGGTTCCATGGATGAAGACGTATTGCGTCGTGACTTCACGATTAATGCACTTTATTATGATCCTGTTCAGGAACAGGTAATTGATTATGTAAACGGCGTTAAAGACATAAAAAAACATGTTCTTAAGCCTGTAATTCCTTTGGACCGTATTTTTGTTGAAGATCCTGTACGTATGATTCGTGCCATAAAGTATTCGGTAACAACTGAAGCAAAAATGTCACGAACGCTGCGCCATAAAATCCGTCAGTCTTCAGATCTATTAAGTACTATTTCTCCAAGCCGACTTACAGAAGAACTTCTTAAGATTATTAACGGGGGACATAGTGCTGAAATAGTTCATGAAGCCCTTGAAGCAGAAGTTTTTATGTACCTTCAGCCGGCTGCAAGCCATATAATTTATACTAACAAGAAGTTTGAAGCCGATTATATGAAGAGCCTTTCGGCACTTGATGAACTTGTAAAAACAGATAAGGATGCCCGTCAGGGTAAAAAATTATATTATCTCATTTACGATTTCACAAAAGGTCTTACAGACTGGGAATCTGAAATCAAAAATAAGACAAGCAGTTCTGAACTTTATGCAAAAACCTGGCGCGAATGTCGTAATTTCGTTCTTCCAATGAATCCTCAGAGAAAAGAACTGGAATTCGCAGTAAGAATGGTTCTTAAGGATCTTGGAGTTAATGTTTCAAGTCCTAAAAAAGCACGTAAAAAGGCTGAAGGCGGAGAAAAAACTGAAAAAGGGGATAATGATAAAAAATCTCCAAAACCCGGTTCAAAAGCTAAAAAAAAGCCTCAAGAACCTCAGGCCTAAAGTTTTGAACGTTTCTAGCGTTTGGTAATCTTATCAATAATTATACTAACTTCTTCAATAAGAATGCCTGTAAAGCTTTCAATCTGGTCAATGATGTAAGATTGAAGCTTGTGGATTTTTCCTGTCAGCTGGGTTCCGAAAGGTACATCAATTGTAATGATGATTTTATATCCGTGGGCATTTGTCTTGATGCTGATTTTCTTAATAATGATATCAGGTTCAGATTCGTTTACACAGTGCATAACCATCTGAGTTAAAGCAGCTTCAGAAATTTCAAGGCGTCCTTTTTTCGAAAATTCAGGTTTTACAACTGATTTTTCGATCATCACATCGCCTTTCTTGTTTTTCTTGCGGCTGAAAAGTTCGTGGAGACTGTTTGAGAAAATCTGAGGATAAGTTTTTTTAACTTCGATTGAAGGAACCGGAATAACGTGTTTCCCTTCAACCTGACGGCTTTTTATTGCTTTCTGAATTTCTTCTTCTGTTGCAATATCTTTAATGTTTATGATTTTTGATGGCTGTGGCAGTTGAAGACGCATGGCAATTTTTGTAACCATCTTTTCGGATGTTCCAAGAAGCAGGATTTTTTTAATTTTTGCCTGTTTCATGGCTTTTGCAACCTGGTCTCTTTGAGCTTTGTCATCAAAAAGGGCTGCGCGGACAGCGCCCATATAAGTCTTCTCTTTTTTTGCAGTGTGACCGGCGACAATTTTATCATCAACAATTAGAAGTCCGTCATCAATTATGGCATGAATTCCGTTTTCTTCGGCAATAATCTTTGAGCGGAATGACTTTCCCGTTCCGCTTTCACCGACAAGAGCGTACACTGTAATAGGACTGAATTTTTGTTTAATGGAATTCAATAAATTCATAGATATCAGTATAAAACAATAAATTATATTAAACAAACGAAAAATCAGGATCAGGGTTACAAGTTACGGTTTCAGGAACATTTAAGGGATTATTCTTAGGAAAATGAAGCTTCCAGGCATGGAGATAAAAATCCCGGCTTAAACCTTTCTGTTTTTTTGCTCCATAGGCAGTGTCTCCAAAAAGCGGGAAACCGTGTATTGAACTTTGGGCACGAATTTGGTGTGTTCTTCCTGTTTCAATGTCATATTCAGTTAAAGTTGTTTTTTCCCCTTTAATTTCTTCATATTTAACAGGTTTTGCATTTGTAATGGCATTTTTTCCGTTTATTTCATCCTTTTTTACTGTTACAAAGCCCTGCTGGTCTTCAACTTTACAGATTTTATCTTCCCATCGCTCTTTATCTGTAAATGAACCTTCCATAATTCCAAGATAGGTCTTTCGGATTGTGTGATTTTCGATATTTTCAGTAAACCATCTGGCTCCCTGACTGCTTAATGAAAAAACAAGAAGTCCTGTTGTTTTTCGGTCCAGGCGGTGTAGTGGACCTGGCCGGAAAGAAATGGAGTCATTTGAAATATTTTTTTCATACCAGGCTTTAACTGCTATATCAAGAGAATCAGAATCTCCGTGGACTTTTACATCATATGGTTTATTCAGAATCAGAAGATGTTCATTCTTAAAAACAATCAGTTTATTTATATCAATTTTGCTTTTATTTTGAGACTTTTCCGAAAGATTCTTCTGGCTGGTTTCTGAAATATTCTGACATAAAAACTCTGCAATATTCAGAATATCGCCTTTAGTAATGCGGTAATTTTCCTTTGTTTTTTTTCCGTTAATTCTTACAAGCCCCTTTCTGATGAGAGCGTAAACTTCAGAAAGAGAATGGTCTGGAAGAAAACGTCTTAATATTTTGTCCAGCCGACGGTCATTGTCATCCTGACCAAAAGAAAAGTCCTTAAAATCCATACTTTTTTTACTATAAACAATTCTCTAGTAAAAATATAGTTTAGATGATAAAATATTTTAATATGTGGGAGCAGATTACACTTTTCTTTACAAACCCCATTCTTCTCG
>JAHBAD010000171.1 GCA_018385395.1 Treponema sp. | reverse complement strand
ATTGTATTGAGATATTAATGTAAAAAGAGGTAAATTTATTATGACTGAGTCAGAAGAAATTAAATGTCATGCAATTATTCATTCTCATGCTGCTGCTGCTGTTGCTGGTGGCAGTTTAGTACCAGTTCCTGGACTTGGAATTGCAGCTGATATAGTTGGAATGACAACAATGTGTCTTGCTTTAGCTTCTGTCTTTGGAACTGACAACTTACAGGCTGAAGTTGCAAAAGGAATTGCTGTTGGTGCTCTAAAAAAAACTTTATTAAAGCAGCCTGTAAAGACAATTGGAAAAGAATTAGCAAAACTTATACCGTTTGGCGGACAAATAGCTTCTGCAGCAATATCTGTCAGTCTTGTTGAAGCTGCTGGCTGGGTTATGGCAAAGGATCTGGAAGCAAGGGCAAAATAAATTTATGACAAATGAACAATATGAAGAATGGTTTAGAAATCTTTCAACAGAGGACAAATTAAAAGAATTAGAATTGGAAGACACACCGCTAAATCGTGGCTGGGTTGAGTGGCCTGACTTTGAAGCACAGGCTGAATATGTTGAAAAACATCCCGAATGGTGGAAGAAATTTTAACAGAACAGAAATTAGGTTCCAGCCTGAAAACAAAATATAAAAGGGAATAAACTTTGCAAAACTTCAGAATGCCTTTTCCGTGGGAAAATGTATCAAGAGTATGCATGAATTGTGGTTATAGAGGAAAGGGGAAGGATTCAAGAAAATTGTTTTTTCAATTTGACGAACCCACAAAATGTCCCAAATGCGGAAAAAAGAAATTCATCCTCGATCCAGCGGTAGTATTTTAAATTTTATAGAGAATCAAACTATAAGTTTTTCGATAGGAAAATAATCATGAAAATCTGTTCAAATTGTGGATATGAAAATATCGACAATGGAAAATTCTGTTCAGAATGCGGTACAAAACTACAGGACCCTTCAATAAGCTGTCCTGAATGCGGATATAATTTATTGAGTGGAGAATCAAGCTCGTGCCAAAATGGCGAATCAGAAGACCAGAACTTTTTGGATGAAGATTGTGTTGATGATTTTTTAGATGATGAAGAAGATGATGATGTAGACCAATTTGAAAGAATTCTTACCAGTTTATTTTTAACTGCTAATTATAATGACTTGTCAGAATATAACTTAACTCAACTGGATCTTCTTGAAATATACATTGATTCTTATGCCGATTTCACTCCTGAATATAAGAGAAGCTTAAGAATTTCAGTTCGCAATGAAATGGGAAAGCGTTACTTTATGGGTGATGGTGTTGAGGTTGATAAGGGAAAAGCTTTTGAATTATTCATGAAGTCAGCATCCAGCGGAGATCCTTGTGCTCAGTTTATATTGGGAAAATGCTATGAAGAAGGTTATGGCACGGAAGTAAAACAGCAGACAGCATTCAAGTGGTATAAAAAAGCTGCAGAACAAGGATTGGCCGAGGCACAGGAAAGCCTTGGATGGTGTTATACTTATGGCATTGGAACAAAGATAGATGAAGATGCTGCCCGCAAATGGCATGAACAAGCAGCTTCTAAAAAAGACAGTAATGAGGGGTATGCTTGGTGGAAATTAATTTAGTTAAATCTGCTTCTCAAAAATCATTGTCAAATTAATTTCTTTTGACGGCATTTCATTTATAAGCCTTAAATTACCATAAATAAAGTGTCGGCTGTAATAAGAATACATCCCACAATGGATTTCCATGTAAATTGTTCATGCAAAAAAAACAAATGCAAGCAGTAAAGTTAATACTACTGGCGTTTTATCAATAGGGAAAACTTTAGAGGCATTTCCTTATTGCAAGGCCTTGTAATAGCACAACCAGCTTAGCCCTGTAGCAAGTCCAGATAAAATCAAGAAAATCCAGCTTCTTTTTGAAATTCCACTGATTCCAGCCTGTTGATTTGAATCAATTGTATCAAGAGCAAGAAGGAATGACATCTTTGGATATATTATGCAATCGCATATGTGACGAAGCGAATAAGTTTCATACAAGAGATGATAATAAATTAGTTTCTCTTATTGATGCGTTCAATACAATTGTTTCTTATGGATATACTGAAATGGGAAATTATTGTTTCTATGGTAATTGATGGCACGCTGCTGATTTATTTCAATCATTCAGAAAAACAATATCTTGATGGAATGCAAAGAAAGCCTGTTGATGACTTAAGAAAATCTCCATATAGAAATTACATTAACAGGGATGTTCCATCAGAAGAAAGGGTCGTTTATTTTATGATTTTCTATCCGGATTATAGGGTTGAAGAAATCTACGGTTTGCTGGAAAAATAATTTGAAAAATAAATGAAACCAGGGCAGCCATCATTTGATGACTGCCACAGATCCTATTTAATCTTGTTGAAAAGTTTTCTTACAAGGCCCAGTTTGCCAAAGCAAATCCAGTAGATGAAAAGGAAGAGAAGAACAACAAGAGTTCCGTATATTGCGATGTAAAGGATTGACCAAACATAGTGAAGTCCAAAGTTTACTATGTTTGAAATGAATTCGCTGAACTCGGACTTTGTGTCGGGCAAAATAATCCCGTTTTCATTGCGGCTCGCAGGAAGCTGAGCGTAGAAATGAACCTGTGAAAAAGATATTTCCTTTGACATCCTGTTCATCTGGCCCTGAAGGTTTTCAAGCTCTGCAGTGGTGTTTGCAAGTTGAGATTCAACCTGAAGGATTTCCTTTACATTGTTTGCCTTCTTCAAATATTCCTGAAATTTATTTACGAGAATCCTTTTATTTTCAATACGGGTATTAAGATCATAATACTGGTCTGTAACATCCCTTTCGTTAATGCTTTTGTTTGTAATTTTCCCAAGGGAGCCGCAACTTTCCATAGCCTGATCAAAAGAATCTGCGGGAATGTGTGCGGTAATGTTTATGCTGCTTGTGTTTTCGTGTGAAGATGAAATGTATCCATTGAAATGCTTAACCCATTCTTCTATTGCAGTAAAGGTTTCAGAAAGATTTTCAACCTGCAAGTTAACATCGGCATTCCTTATTTTCTTTTTTTCAGAAGAATTTAGTGATGGTTCCGCAGGAGCTTCCATTACAGCACGGTCTTCCATCTGTGTTTCGATCATTCCTTCTGCAAAGGAATTTTCAGCACGCAAGGAAGATTTTGCCATGGCAAGCATTGGTTTTTGTACGAAGGAATTTTCAATAACAGGGATTTCTGGGAAGCCTGTTTTCTTGTTGTTTGCAACGATTACCGCACCGATTGAAACTGCTGTAAATGTGATTGCAAATATTTTCTTTATTTTATTGCTGTCCATAAATAAACTCCTTGATTAAGTTCTGATTATAAAACAAATGAAAGTTCAAGTTGTTACAGCTTAGAAACATGACTTTTGTTGTTGTCATAACTTGATTTTTGTAACAGAATGAAATCATGAAATTTAATTTTGTTAAAGCAATTAGAAAATCAATTTTACTTTCAGTACTCTCAGCTATTACTGCAGTTAATGTTTTTGCAGAAAAGACAAATATAGACGGGCTTTTTCGTTTTAAGTTGGAAAACGGTCTTGAATTATATGTTGCGGAAAATCATAGTGTTCCCCTTGTTTATATAGAACTTGCAGTTCGTACGGGTGCAATAAATCAAACGAAAGAGACTGCCGGTCTTTTTCATTTGTATGAACACATGATGTTCAAGGGAAATGCCCTATATAAGGATGCAGCATCTGTGACAAAAGCTTTGGCAGACTTGGGGGTTACTTCCCACAATGGAACAACATCTACAGACTGCGTTAATTATTTTTTTACGATACCATCTGCAAAACTGGAAGAAGGCCTTGCATTTTGGAATGCAGCTGTAAGAACTCTTTCGATAACGGAAAAGGAATTTGAAAGCGAAAAGAAAGTTGTCTTAAGTGAAATTCAGGGAGATCAGGCAAATCCATCTTATGTTCTTCACTACTTCTCAAATCTTCTTTTGTTTCCGGATGATCCATGCAAAACAGATCCTCGCGGAAGTTTTGATGTTGTTGGCAATGCTACAGTTGCTCAGATGCGCAACATCCAGAAAGAATTTTATATACCTTGCAATTCTGCAATTTTTGTTGGGGGCGATGTAAATCCTGATGAAACTTATGAACTTGTAAATAAAATCTACGGTACTTGGAAAAACACTCCGGGTGTTGTTTCTCAGAAAGTGGTTTCAGCAAGTGGCAATCAGCCTTCATTAAATCCTCTTTCAGAAACAAAGTTTCTTGTAATGCCTTTTGACAGGATTGCTCCTGATATGGCTCAGATTGAAATATCATGGCGAGGACCTGACATGGATTACAACTATGAAGATGTTGTAAATGCCGTATATCTTGATTATGTAACTGGCAAACCAGATTCTCTTTTGAAAACAAAACTCTGTGAAAAATCAGAATATAAAATTCCTGATCCAAATTATGTGGGCACATATACATCTTTTGGAAGAAAAAATTCGACTGTAGGATGTTATGTTTTATTGAAAGATCCATCTGATAATTTGGCTGGCCGTGCAAAAGATATTTCTTCATACATTCAGAATATTTTGTATCCTGAAACTGCTTCTGATAAAAAAGCGTTTTCTTCAAAGAATGTTAAAAAGTTCAAGACAGCTCAGGATGATTCCTTTATCAAAGCTTCTGAAACAGCAGAAGGACTTGTGACCCTTGCAAGACACTGCTGGATTGATGGTGAGATGGAATATTTCCTTGGTAATAGGAAAAGCTCTTCAATAAAACAGAGTAAAGTTCAGAAATATGTAAAGGATTATCTTGAGTCTAGAAATGCTCTTGTTAAAGTGATTGTAAATCCTTCAGTTTATCAAAAAACAAGAAAAGAATTTCTTGATGCAGGTTATTATGAGGTAAAGAAAAATGAAGAGGTCTGGTGGCAGAGGGAAAAATTTGCCGTTGATGTGAATTCTTTCCCTAATGATTCAGATTTTATTGTTGAATCAAACATTTATGTTCCAGAAAAGAAAGATGCCGAAAAAAATGAAATTGAGCAGAAACGTAATGTTGAGGTTGTTGAACTAAAAAATGGAATTAAAGTTTATGTTCAGCATACAAATTCGAAAGTAAATGCTCTTGCAATTGGATGTATGGGTGGGTATGAAAAATATCCCCCTGAACTTTCTGGGCTTGAAGGAAATCTGTTTGATGTAATGTCGTCCTCATCAAAAAAATATTCAATGGAAACAAGAAATCAGATGCAGTATGAAAATGGAGTTTCCATTGACAAGTATTGCCGTACACTTGGGTCTGTTCTTTACATGTATGGCATGGAAAAGTATTTTGACAGGATGATGGATGTGTTTGTGGATGGCTTCCTTTACCCTGAATTTGCTGGAAATGTCATGGAGAACATTTTTGATGGAAATGAACAGAGGGTTCAAAACATTTTGAATTCTCCAGAAACCTTGTTGCAGTGGACCATCGGGAATGATGTTTTCAATAATCATCCATATAAAACAGTTGGCGGTGTAACACCTGATTCCGTAAAAAACATTACTGTAGAGAAAATGAAGGATGTTCATGAACAGATTATCGGTGGAGGTGATTTCTTCATAGTTGCCATAGGTACTGTAAAAACAAAGAAACTTGTAAAGACTTTGAACAAGACTATCGGAAATCTGGAATTTGATTCTGCCAGAAAACATGTTATGCAGAATATTCCTCCGGTTAAGATAGAAAAGAAGAAACCAATGATATTGACTCATCCAAGTGCAGCTGGAACGGCTTACTGTGCCCGTGTTTTCGCCAGTCCTGTTGTTAATGGTGAAGATACAATTCCTGCATTTCTGGCGGGAGAAATCTACAGTGACATTCTATACAATGTTGTTCGTGAACATTATGGCATCTGCTATACACCATATTCTAGTGTAATTACGAGCAAGGCTCCTGTCAGTCAGGATTACCTGTATAAAGTGTCTGACTATAAAAATGCAGGCAAGGCTGTTAAAGAAGCGATGGGATACATGAGTCGCGGAGTTACGGTTGAAAAAAGCAATGAAGACGGATCTTATGTTTTCTCAACTGTAGCAGAGAACTTGGAAAGCTATAGGAGCAAATGGCTCAATTCCAAATACGGAAATTCTAAGACAACGAGCGGACAGATGTTCAGGATGATTTCCGACATAATGTATCATGAAGACATGGATTACGACCTTAAGGAAGTTGAACTTATAAAGAAGATTACGGCAGAAGACATTGTAAGGGTCTTCAATAAATACTGGGTAGAAGGAAATGGCAACTGGTATGCAGTCACCTTCCCCGGAAACGAAAAGAATCTTATTCTTGAGTAAAATTATAATTCCTGTTCTTTATTTCCGATGGTTATTAAGCCTTTAAAAGGGAAAGTACAGGTTTTTATAAGATTCTGGTTTTTTAACTGCGTAATTATTTCATCAGTATCGCTGTGCTCGTAGAAATTCATTCTGTAAAGTGCGGCGATTTTTTTATTCAGAAGAATAGCACTCTGACCGTTCAGTTCCTCTATGGTCCATTGCTTTCTGTGATGGCGAACAAGATTCAGAATGATTTTGCCGTCAATCGCTTTTGGAGCAGGGTGTCCGTTCTTGCATATATCGCATCCATTGCATGCTGCCTGCTCGCCTCCAAGTGCATCCAGAAGAACTTGTCTTCTGCAGGTCTTGCTTTCTGCAAATTCCTTCAGTACTCTTTGTCTGGATCCTTTGGGAAATTTTTCAGAATCCATGCTGTCTTTGGGGCTCCAAAGTAGAACTGCATTTGCAATGCTGCCGTCTCTTCCACCTCTTCCTGCTTCCTGTATGTAAGCTTCTGCTGTCGGACTTGGTTCAAGGTGGATTACTGTATGAATGTCCTTTTTGTCAACACCCATGCCGAAAGCACAGGTGCAACACAAAATGGCATCTGTCCTTGGATAAAACCATTTTTCAACCTTATCTTTTTCAGTTTTTTCCATTCCTGCGTGGTAAAATTTTACTTTGTCAGGGCCATAGTAGGAGGCTAATTCCCGTGCCATATCCTCTGATTTGTTTCTTGTTCCACAAAAAATTATAAGTGGTTTAGGTCGTTCAAGCGCAAGCAAAAAAGCTGTTCTCTTTTTAGCATAGGTATTTATTACTTCATAATGAATGTTAGGCCTATCGGAATCACTTCTTACAACATGACTCATGCCCCCAAAAAGAATTTCTGAGACTCTGTTTAGAACCTGTGGGGATGCTGTGGCCGTAAAAGCTGTTACTGCCGGCGAATTGATTTTTTTTATTACGTTTCCAAGATTAAGGTAGGCTGGTCTGAAAGTGTCTCCCCATTCTGCACAGCAATGAGCTTCATCAATGGCAATGTGTGAAATATTGCATCGGGCAAGACTTTCAACAAGTTTTTCACTTTGAAGGACTTCTGGGTTTGCAAGGATGATTTTTGCTCCATTTTCAATCTGACGGAAATTTTCTTCCCTCTGTTCTTTAGTTTGTCCTCCGCAAAAAACAACGCTTTTTATTCCTCCTTCATCCATTCGCCTCTTTTGATCTGACATTAAGGCAAGTAAAGGATACAGTACAATGGTAGCACCATCCAGCAAAAGGGAAGGCGTAAGAAAGCAAAGTGATTTTCCGGCTCCTGTAGGGAGAAGTACGATTTGCTTCCCCTTGTACAATTCCGTGTCATCAGAATTTCCAATGTTTTCTATTTTTTCTGCGGGAATCTGGGCATCAAGAATGTTTGCAATTACGATTCTCTGCCATGGATAAAGGTACGTAATGCCGAAAGCTTTTTGTGCTGCAATTAAGGCTTCGTCATCGGTGCAGATGTTTTCGCTGCTTGCTTTCTGCAATGGCATTATTGGATTTTCTTCTTTCATTTTATCCTCCATCCTATATATAACCTGAAAAAAAATAAAATTGACTTGAAGAAATTATACTTGCACAAAAAAACGGAGCTTTCCAATAATTATGAGTCATTGCCGTGGTCGACACGGCAATCTCTTGTATTGCAATTAAATGACACTTTTGTGGATGAACTTATGCGGAATTCTGCAGGCTTGCGGCTGTTTCTGTTTTCTCCTGTCCTTCATCTTTGTGATTAAAATATACATCTTAAGCCTTTCGGCGTATTTAGAAGGCATTTAGAATAAAATTATAGGTTTAT
>JAHBAD010000122.1 GCA_018385395.1 Treponema sp. | reverse complement strand
GTAGTTTTTACAAATTTATAGCATAATACAACAAATTCTAATATTTCAAAAACATTTTTAATTTATAAAACGCTATAAATTTCAGCTCTCCCCCCATTTATTGCAAAATCCAGGAAAACCATGCCCTAAAAAAAGATTTAAAACTAAAATTGCTATAACCTCAGTACTTTTTTTACAACTTTATAGCAAAATACAGGACCCCCGCCCTAAAAAAAGAATTTCAAAACTAAAAATGCTATAACCCCAGTACTTTTCTACAATTTTATAGCAAAATCCAGGAAAACCCTGCCCTAAAAAAAAGATTTCAAAACTAAAAATGCTATAACCTCAGTACTTTTTTTACAACTTTATAGCAAAAAACAGGCCCCCCGCCCTAAAAAAAGATTTCAAAAACAAAAATGCTATAACCTCAGTACTTTTTACATTTTTATAGCAAAATATAATCTTAATGTACCCCATTTTCTTCAAGATTCCTGATTTTCTGCTCAAGTTCTTTTATATAGGTATTTAATCTGCTAATTTCCATTTCTGCTACAGCACGTCCTTCTGCACGTCCTGCTTCACGACCTTCGGCAAGCCCTGCTTCGCGTCCTTCTGCAAGCCCTGCTTCGCGTCCTTCTGCAAGCCCTTGTTCCCTGGCAATACGTTTTTCGCTTTCAATGTGTATTTTATTCAAAAGTTTTTCATTAAAAATAAAATCTTTCATTATCGTATTTACCTCGCTTTCATTTTTTTTAAGGAAATCTACAAGAACTTTTTTTTCTAAACAGATTTCTAAAGTTCGTTTGATGGCAATCCGTTTATCCTGAGGAAACAAATGCATCTGCTCATCAAATATTTTACAAAATTTTATATATTGTCCCACAACATTGTCATTATTATAATTATAAATCATTTTTACTTTTACTTCGATAGCTTTATCATCATTTTCTGAAAAATCAATAAAATGACTTGATAAATACTGAAATTCTGGTTTTTCTTTTCGTTCTCCTGTAAATATAACATATACCTCAGGCTTTGGTATTTTTATAGAATTGGATGACATTACATCCAAATCCTTAAGTTTTATATATTTTTCATAGGTCTGAGAAATATAGAATAAAGTCCGAATCGACATATTTGCATTCCAGGATGATTGAGCTTCAACAAAAATCATTAAACGGTTTTCCATAAGGATTCCAAGATCATTATAAAGTCCATTCGTAAAAATATTCTCTAAAGTAATTATATCCAGCATACTTTCTGTTGATGATGTATCTTCAGGATGAATTGTTTTATACAATTCAAAAGCATATTTTGGATCACTAAAAAGCTTTGTAAAAACAGAATCTTTTACTTTACGATTAACCAGTTTCCGGGAATTAAAAAGTTTACTTATATTCATTTTTTCTATCCTTATTTATTAAATTACAGTCATTGGATCTGCACTATATATATAGATTTTTTTTGATAAAACAGGAAAATAAAAAGTGAAAAAGGATAAAAAAAAAGGTGGTTTGCCCGGCAAACCACCTTTTTTCAAGTTGATATACAAAAACTTAGTTAGCTTTAATACTGTTTTTTACAACAACATCGTGTGCTCCACCTTCACGGAGAGAAGCTGCACTAACAAGTGTAATCTTTGCTTTTTCCTGAAGTTCAGGAATTGTAAGAACACCACAGTTACACATTGTGTGAATAACTTTTGCAGTAGTTGTAGCAACGTTATCATGAAGTGAACCGGCATAAGGAACGTATGAATCAACACCTTCTTCAAAGGCCATACCTTTCTTTCCGCCAAGGTCGTAGCGCTGCCAGTTACGGGCACGGTTTGAACCTTCCCCCCAGTATTCTTTAACATAGTTACCGTTTAGGATAAGTTTGTTTGTTGGAGATTCATCGAAACGTGCAAAGTAACGACCAAGCATAACAAAGTCAGCACCCATAGCCAGTGCCAGAGTAATGTGATAGTCGTGTACGATTCCACCGTCTGAACAGATAGGAATATAAATACCTGTCTTTTTGTAGTATTCATCACGTGCTTTGGCAACTTCAATAGTAGCTGTTGCCTGTCCGCGGCCAATACCTTTCTGTTCACGTGTAATACAGATTGAACCGCCGCCGATACCAATTTTAATAAAGTCTGCTCCGGCATCTGCCAGGAAGTTGAAACCGTCAGCATCAACAACGTTACCTGCCCCAACTTTTGCATTTGGCCATTTTGCGTGAATATCCTGAAGTGCACGTCTCTGCCATTCAGTAAAACCTTCGGAAGAATCCAGTGTCATAACATCAACACCAGCAGCCAGAAGAGCCGGAACGCGTTCCATGTAGTCACGAGTATTGATACCTGCCCCTACAATGTAACGTTTCTGACCGTCAAGAAGTTCATTAGGATTTTCGGTATGAGCTGCAGCATCTTTACGGAATACGAAAGCAACGAGACAGCCATTGTTATCTACAACTGGAAGCTGATTGATTTTGTGTTCCCAGATCATATCATTTGCTTCTTCAAGAGAGATTCCTTCTTTTGCAAGAATCAGGTCTTTAAGTGCTGTCATATATTCTGAAACTTTTGCATTTTCAGCAACATGTCCCATACGGAAATCACGTTCTGTAATAATACCAACGAGCTTTCCGTCTGCTTCACCATTTTCTGTAACGGCTACTGTCGAATGTCCTGTAGCTTCAATTTTTGCAACAAGTTCTTTAAGAGTTGCATCAGGACGGATGTTTGTATCAGATGAAACAAAACCTGCTTTGTAAGCTTTTACACGGGCAACCATAGCTGCCTGATCTTCGATTGTCTGTGAACCGTAAATGAAAGAAATTCCACCTTCTTTAGCAAGAGCTACAGCAAGAGTGTCATTTGAAACAGCCTGCATAACAGCACTTGTCATTGGAATATTCATTGTAAGAGGACAAGTTTCACCTTTTGCCTTGTTAAATCTAACAACAGGTGTCTTCAAAGAAACATTTGCAGGAATGCAGTCTGCAGATGTAAAGCCAGGTACCAGAAGGTATTCGTCAAATGTGTGTGATGGTTCTTCAAAAAAGTAAGCCATGATTTCTCCTAAAAAAAGGCATTTGAATTATACAAAATCCAAAAGTGCTTTTTTTTTACACCCCCAACGGAGGTGCTCTATGTATTCATTATCTATAAATAATATCTTCGCGTGAAGGTCCGTTTGAAATCATTGTGATTGGGAAACCAATATGCTTTTCAATGAATTCAATGTAGTTACGGCAGTTTTCAGGAAGATCTTCGTATTTCTTGATTCCGCGAATATCACATTTCCAGCCTGGAAGTGTTTCAAGAACAGGTTTGCACTTTTCAAGTTTAGAAGTTACAGGGAAATCTGTAATTACTTTTCCGTCAAGTTCGTAACCTGTACAAACAGGAATTTCATCAAGGTAACCAAGAACATCAAGAACTGTAAGAGCAACATCTGTTGCACTCTGAAGTCTGCATCCGTATTTAGAAGCAACACAGTCATACCAGCCCATACGGCGTGGACGACCAGTTGTAGCACCATATTCACCACCGTCTCCACCACGACGACGAAGTTCATCAGCTTCATCTCCGAAGATTTCTGAAACGAAAGCACCGGCTCCAACAGCTGAAGAGTAAGCTTTTGAAACGGCAACGATTTTCTTGATTTCGTATGGAGGGATTCCGGCACCGATTGCACCGTAAGCAGCCAGTGTAGAAGATGATGTAACCATAGGATAAATACCATGGTCAGTATCTTTCATAGTTCCAAGCTGACCTTCAAGAAGAACAGTTTTATTGTTCTTAAGAGCTTCCCAAAGGAATGCTGATGTGTCACAAACATATGGTTCAACCATTTTTTTGTAGCTCATAAGAGTTTCAAAAAGTTCTGTTTCGTTGATTGGATCTTTGTGATAAAGGTTTACAAGTGTTGCGTTCTTGATTTCTGCAACCTTTTTGATATGAGCTTTAAGAGATTCTTCATCTCCGAAAAGTTCACTTACCTGGAAACCGATTTTAGAATACTTGTCAGAATAGAAAGGAGCAATTCCCGATTTTGTTGAACCGTAGCTTGCTTTTCCAAGACGTTCTTCTTCGTATTCATCAAATTTAATATGATAAGGCATAACAATCTGTACACGATCTGAAACCAGAAGTTTTGGAGCCGGAACACCTTTTGCTACAACTTCATTGTATTCCTTGAAAAGACGTGGAATATCAAGAGCTACACCGTTTCCGATGATGCTTGTTGTATGTTCGTAAAAAACTCCACTTGGAAGTGTGTGCAGTGCAAATTTTCCGTATTTGTTTATGATTGTGTGTCCTGCATTGGCACCCCCCTGAAAGCGAACAACGATGTCTGCATCCTGAGCCATCATGTCTGTGATTTTTCCTTTTCCTTCATCACCCCAGTTTGCACCGACGATTGCTTTTACCATTTTAAGGCCTCTTATTAATTGATAATTGATAATTTTAAATTCAAAATTCTGAATCAAAAATATCTTTCCTTATAATATCATAAAAATCAAAATGAATAAATATCCTTAATAAAGAATCCTATTTTCAGAAACCTGGTGTTATAATATCTGAAAAACAAAAAATAGAAGGCGATTATGGATATTTCATCAAAAGCAAAAGACATTCTTTCAAAACTTTCGGTTGAAGAAAAAATCTCACTACTTTCAGGAAGTGATATATGGCACACTGTTGGAATAGAACACGCAGGACTTCCTTCCATTATGGTAAGCGACGGTCCTCACGGACTAAGAAAACAGCTTGCAAGTCAGGATAATTTTGGTGTTGGAGAAAGCGTTAAGGCCACATGTTTTCCGACCGCAAGCCTTTCCGCCTGTTCTTTTGATGAAAACCTTCTATATAAAATGGGACAAGCCATAGGAACTGAATGCCGTAAGGAAGACGTTTCTGTTTTGCTTGGCCCTGGTGTGAACATGAAGCGAAGCCCTTTATGCGGACGAAACTTTGAATATTTTTCTGAAGACCCTCTGGTTGCAGGAAAAATGGGTGCCGCTTTTATAAAAGGTGTTCAGTCTGTAGGAGTGGGGACAAGTCTTAAACACTTTGCGGCAAACAATCAGGAAAAAAGACGCATGAGCGTAAGTGCCGTAATTGATGAACGGACACTGAACGAATATTACTTAAAGCCATTTGAAATTGCTGTAAAGGAAGCAGAGCCTTGGACTGTAATGTGTTCCTATAACAAAATTAACGGGACTTATTCAAGCGAAAACAAAAAGCTTTTAAAAGATGTTCTTAGAACCCGCTGGGGCTACAAAGGAATGACAGTTTCAGACTGGGGTGCGGTTCATGACAGAACTGATGGCATAAAAGCAGGCCTTGATCTTGAAATGCCAGGAAACGGAGGCGTGAATAATGCAAAGGTTCTTGAAAATTTTAAGACCGGTAAAATCACCGAAGAAGAAATCAACACATGTGCTCTCCGGGTAATTGAACTTTCGCTGAAAGCAAATGAAGAAAAGCCTGAAGTATTTTACCAGAATCTTGAAGAAAACAATCACAAACTTGCAGTGGAAATTGCAACGGAAAGTGCTGTCCTTTTGAAAAATGCTGAAAACCTTCTTCCTCTTTCAAAATCAAAAAAGATTGCAGTTCTTGGCGAATTTGCAGTAAAGCCAAGATACCAGGGAGCCGGAAGTTCAAAAATCAATCCTTATAGAATTGATATTCCATTGGAAGAAATGAGAAAAGCAGGATTTGATTTTGAATATGCAAAAGGCTATGACCTTATGGGAAAAGAAGATTCTGAAAAATTTATTGAAGAGGCAGTAAATATATCCAAAGATAAAAATGCCGTAGTGATTTTTGCAGGTCTTCCTCCAGACTATGAGACAGAAGGCCTTGACCGCCAGAATATGAAGCTCCCTGAAAATCAGATTAAGCTCATAGATGAAATCTGTAAAGTAAATGAAAACGTAATTGGAGTTCTTATGTGCGGAGCTCCTTGTGAACTACCCTTCCGGGACAAAGTGAAATCAATTCTTCTTATTTATCTTTCAGGAGAAGGATGCGGAAAAGCTGTCACAAAGCTTTTGTCAGGCGAAAAAAATCCTTCAGGAAAACTTTCTGAAACATGGATTCAAAAAGATGAAGATTGTCCGGCTTACAAAAATTTTCCAGGCGACAGATTAAACGTAATTTACGAAGAAGGCCTTTTTACAGGCTACCGGTATTTTTCTACAAACGGAAGACCTGTAAATTACCCATTCAGCCACGGTCTTTCCTACACAAACTTTGAATATAAAAATCTTAAAATTGAAGGGACAAAAGTTTCTTTCGAAGTAAAAAACACAGGGGAAATAAAAGGAAAGGAAACAAGCTTTGTATTCGTTTCTTTTCCTGAAAGTAAAGTAATTTCTCCAAGACTGAATCTTGCAGGCTTTTCAAAAAATGAATTTGAACCAGGCGAAACAAAAAAAGTTGAAATCATAATTGATGAACGGGAACTTTCATATTTTGATTCAGGAAGTGAATCATGGAAAAAACATGAAGGAAAAATTATCTTCGGAATTGGGGGCTCAATAGAAAAGCTGATTTACTCAACTGAAATGCCGGAGGAAAAAGAAATCCCCCATCAGAATTTTGAAAAGATACTTGGCCGCCCGTTACCGGAAAAAGCCGGAAAAGCTAAACGGCCTTTCACCATGGATAACTGTCTTTCCGATGTTCGAAGTTCTCCCTTTGGAAGAATGTTTACAAAAATCACACTGAAGATTATGAACGGAAAAATAAAAAGCGAAGAAGACCAGGGTCATATGATGAAAGCTGCAATGCTGGAAATGCCTTTCTTCAACCTGTGGGTTTCAAGTAACGGAATGATCAGTGAAAAAGTAATGAAGCTACTCCTCTGGTGTTTCAATCATCTTTAAAGTTTTTCGGCGGAATCCAAGGTAACGGCCCCAGGCTGTTACCCCGCTTAAAAGCCACACAACGCCTACAGACCACCAGATTCCCCAGACGCCGAAGAAGGGAATCATTGTCATAAGAATAGGGAAAGTAAAGCGGCCGATAACTTCGATAATGCCGTTGTAAAGTGCAAAGAAGCTGTCGCCTACTCCGTTTAAAACTCCACGGACAGTGTAAATGAGGCCCAGGAAGAAATAAAACCAGCTGGTGATTTTAAGAGACATAGCGCCCATTTCAATTACTTCAGGTTCATTTATAAAAATGCTTGTAATCTGCTTTGCAAAAATCTGCATAACAAGTAGCATGAGACCTGTAAAAATCACCATAAGCTTCATGCCTTTTCTGTAGCCCTTTAAAAGACGGTCCATTTTTCTGGCCCCAAAATTCTGTCCGGAAAAAGTTGAAAGGGCGGCGCTTAAAGTCTGGTAAGGCTGATGGATAAGCTGTTCAACGCGGCTTGTAGCAGTAAAAGCTGCAACGGCAACAGCACCGAAAGTGTTTACCACCCTCTGAAGCGCCATTGTTGAAATTGCGATAAGGGAGAATTGAAGTGAAAGCGGTACTCCGATTTTTACAGAACGCCTGATTACTTCAGGATTTACTTTCATATCAGCTTTAGAAAGTCTGAAATATTCGTTTGTCCGGAACGCAAAAACAATACAGGCGGCTCCTGAAATAAACTGGGAAATAAGAGTTGCAACTCCTGCCCCAAAAACTCCCATTCCGAAAGTCTTAACAAAAAGAAGGTCCAGGAAAATATTCAGAATGCATGAAAAAATCAGAAAGTACAAAGGAGTTTTTGAATCTCCAAGAGCGCGGAGCATGGAAGAAATGTAATTATAAACAGAGACGAAAACGAGCCCAATACAGGTAATACGAAGGTATATAAAAGCTTCAGGGAAAATATCAGACGGAGTATCAAGAAGGCGTAAAAGTGGTCCCGAAAGGAAAAAAGCAGCAATTCCTACAACAAAGGAAAAAGCGATCATTATGTAGCCAACGTTTGTAATACAGCTTTTAACATTTTTTGTGTCGCCGCTACCAAAACTCTGGGAAGTAACGATTCCACCACCAGCACCAATTCCATTACAAAGTGCAAAAAAGAAAAATCCCATAGGGCCTGTAACACCCACTGCAGCAAGGGCATCTGCTCCTACAAGTTTTCCAACAATAATGGAATCCACAATATTATATAGCTGCTGGAACAGATTCCCCATAAGCATAGGAATGCTGAAACGGATAAGAAGGCCTGTAATGCCGCCTTCTGTCATGTTCATAGTTGAATTCTTCATAAATGAGATAGTAATAAATTGCAAATATGAAGACTATAACGAATTTCCCTTAGTTATAACAAAAAGATCCCGAAACAAGTTCGGGATGACAGAACAAGTTCGGGATGACAGAACAACTTCGGCATGGGAGAACTTAAAACGTCACACAGGACTTGTTTCAGTAATTGCTTCAATTTTATAATTTCCTTCACCAAAATATGCTGAAAGAACAGTTTTATAACTTTCCAAAGATGTTCCAGGGACTAGGAATGTTATTTCCCCACATCCTGCAAAAGCATTTTGACTTATAGTCAAACTTGGATTACTAGTACCTAATTCCGCATTAAAACGAACATATTTCAAATTGGTACAATCTTTGAAAAAATCTTCTGGTATTATCAAACTTCCTGGAGTTCCAAAAGTAACACTATAAAGAAAAGAATTTCCACTAAAAGATGAACCTTCCCTTATACTTTCCGGGACAGTAAGATCAACTTTTATTCCATTTGTATTTATTATGTCATTTATTTTAACAACAGGAAAAGAATAATCTTCTTCTATATTTGGCAATTTCAAAATCCTTTCATCATTTTTATCACAAGTTTTTAAAAGTTT
>JAHBAD010000114.1 GCA_018385395.1 Treponema sp. | reverse complement strand
TTATTTAATTTTATCAGGACTGATAAATTCTTTGCCCAGAAGCAATTGTGAGACTGTTTCTTCTGTAAATTCATTTTCTTCCGTAGATACAGTAAGTGCCATTCGACTTCCCACACTGGAAGGGTTTGAAATAACATAATCACCACGTTTCTTGAAAACCCGTTTTTTACCGTCTCTCAAAGGATAATCATCATTTTTCACATAGCCTGAAACTACAGGAAGATAACTAAACTGGCACAGATTCTTTGGTAAAGAAAATGATATACCGCTTACTGAAAGTGCATAAGGATTTTTTCCGCTTTCAATAAGAAGATCTGAAATACCGCCTCCGACTCTGCTTGCAAAATCTATGGGAACAACACGTCCGTCAGAAGAATCAATAAAATCATATTGAGCATAAGAAATATCGCTTTTCTCAAAAACAGATTCAGTCCAGTTTTTCAAATATGATTCAAACCTTTTATATTCGATTTCCTCTGGCGAAAGAAGTCTGTAAGCAGCACAACAAGGCTTGTCATTTATTACTGTAATCAATTTTCGACAAATACGGACTATACTTACCCTTCCCCTAAAATAAAAACAATCAGCACTATATTCAGGCCCTTCAACAGCTTCTGTAAGCATTACACCCGTATTTTCTATTTCCATTAGGCGTAAGGTTCTGTTTTTTATATTTGCCGCCTGCTTAATATATTCAGATAATTTCTCTTTTCCACTTTTATCCAGAATTTCTATTCCATAGCCTGAATGAAGACCTATAGGTTTTACTATTATTTTTTTACCTTTCTCCAGTGCCTTTTCAGCAGAATTCTCATCCTTATATATTTCAGAAAAATCAAATCCGGATTTTTCAAGATGATTATAAAAAAAAGCCTTTGATCTTGAGCACTCAAGTGCTTTTTGAGCTATTCTGCAGCATCTGTGTTTTTTACAATATGAAATCCAGTATTCAGACAAGGGGACTGCAATTGCATTTTCCGACAGCTCTGCTGTATATGTAATTTCTTCAGTTTCTGGATACTCATGGATCCTGATTCCAGCCATAAAAGGAGCATCTACGAAAGAAACATCAAAACCAAGCTCAGCAAAAGAAGCTCTTATATCAGAAAGGCCGAATACACTGCAGGCACCGGCAATGACCAGTTTTTCCATAGATAAAGTTTAACAGAGGAAGTTTAAAAAACAAGACCCCCAGAAGATAACATCAACCAGGAGCCTTGCCGTCCAGTCGAACTGGACATCGGAGAGAGTTTATCAGCTTATTTACAAGCTTGTATATAAAATACTATTTTCTCTAAAATTTGTCAAGTAAATTTTAGAGATATTTGAGGTTTGTTTCAGCAAAATTTGTAATCTAACAAATAATTAACTATATTAAGTACAGGCGGTTTTATTCCGTAAATATTAATATATATACAAATAAGGATAACTATATGATTTCAGGCTTAATTATTTTAATTCTGATTGTTGTTTTTATGGCTTTTTTCATTGGAAATAACATTGGAAACAACTGCACCTTCTGGTTTTTCAACACTTTTGAAAACATCCCAGTTTCAGTACTTGTTCTTTCTGCTTTTGCAGCAGGTATTGCCTTCGCATTAATCTGTCTTCTTGTAATCAAAATTACAAAATCAATAAATGCAGACAGAGAAGACCGAAGAGTAAGAAAGGTCGAAAGAAAGATTCGAAAAGAAAACAAACTGAACCAGAAAAAATCTCTTTTGAAAAAAGCCGAAGAAATCGAAAAAAACAATACAATTGCACCAGTGGAAGAAGTAAAAGAATGAAAAAGTGTTTCGCTCTTTTGATTTTTTTCTGTGTGACATTTTCTCTCACTGCAGAAAAAAAAGCTTATGAACTTGTAAATGAATCTACTAAAAAGGAAAATGCAGACGAAAGTGCAGAATTTCTCATGGAAGAACTGCAAAAACTTACTGTGCCTGCAGAAAAACGTGCAGGATATGCATTTCTCGGAAACCTTCAGGAAATGCTGGGACTTTATGAACTTGCTGAGAAATCCTACGTTACAGCCGCAGGAATTGCCGCTTCAGACGCCGAAAATATGCCGGAACGTTCAAACGAGCAGCTCGTTCTTGATGCCGTACGCTGTGCATTAAGCGGCGGAAACTGTTCCCGTGCCGACAGTTATTTAAACAGTGCAGTACGCTCCAGTAAAAATGCAAAGATCCAGAGCTATGTCAAACTTTACTCAGTATGGAGTTCCCTTTGCCGTGCTGAAAGTAAAGAAGACCTTGAAGAACCCATTGCACTGCTTAAAGCTTACGCCAACGTCAGCACCATGAAAAATGTTCAGCCGGCAATTCTTCTGACTTTATGGTACATTACAGGAGAAAGTTCATACGCAAATGAAATAAAACTCAGGTTTCCTGATACAACTGAATGTGCAATTATAAAAGGTGACTCTCAGATTCTGCCTTCACCATTCTGGTATTTTGTTCCAAAAAGTGGCGAAGCTGTTGCAGAAACAGGAACTCTTAAAGATGCCCCTAAAACACCAAAAGAATTAACCGTCACTGAAAGTTCTAAAAACGATGAATCAACCGGAAAACTGCAGCTTGGACTTTTCAGTTCCTCTGACAATGCAAACAACCTTGTTGAAGAGCTAAAGAAAAAAGGATTTGATGCCTACTTTGAAAAACAGACAAAAGCCAGCGGTAATGTTTATTACACAGTTTTTGTAAATGCAAAAGATGAAAACACCGCAGATGCTTTACGTTCAAGCGGCTACGAATGTTATATGGTTAATTAACTGTAAACATAATACTGTCACTTTCATTTCCAGACCTAACCTGCAGAACATGCTTTCCGCGAGTTAATGGTAATCTGAAAATGAAAGGTCGACTGCTTTCGCCTGCATATTCACCATCAACAAAAATCCTGCAAAAATCACTTTCCCCGCCCATAACATCAACTGTCAGTTTCTGAAAATCCTTCAACCCTGAACTTTCATCAAAATAAAAAACGCTGCCATTACGTGGAGATATAATTTTTAAAGGCTCATTTCCATAGTCCAGAGTCCCCTGCCGGTTTTTCAAAATAAACCAGGAAGCATATTTTTCAGGATAAATTACGGTCTTACTTTGATGCCAATTACAGATTTCATCGGATCGGGCTTTGTCTGAAGCCGAAGTTTTTAGAATATACTCAAAAACTGTATTTTCGCAGAAAGGACCTGCCAGCATTCCTGAAAGAGAACAGATTTTTACCTTCTGATAGTTTACAGGAGTTTTAAATTTTTTCTGTGGTTTTCCGTCACTTTCAAGCATATCCAGAACTTGGCGGGCAATGGCGGCAGGAATAGAACTTCCTGTTTTACCAACAATTGTTTCCCCGGAAAAGTTTCCCATCCACACACCGACAACATAGCGTCCGCTTGCCGCAAGGGCTGTAATATTCTGGAACTGATTTGCTGTCCCTGTTTTGAACATAGAATCATATGACGTCTGAAAAACTTTGGCATAGCCGAATCCCAAAGCACGTGCATCAGAATCGGAAAGAATATCGCAGATAATTCTTGCAGTATCAGGTTCATAAATCTGCTTACCGTCAAGCGAAACGCCGTCCCGCGGGAAGACAGAAAAAGCCCGTGTTAATTCGTAAAGACTTATCTCTCCGCTTCCAAGGGCAAGTGAAAGTCCCGGGTCCTGATTCTGTAAAGAATCAAAACCAAGCTCCAGCAGTTTATTTTTGTATGGTTCAAGACCTATTTCATTTAAAAGATAAACTGCCGGAATATTAAGGCTTGAAGCAAGGGCTACCCGGAACCGGACAGGTCCATTGTATCTGTTGTTAAAATTCTGAGGTACATAAAGTTCATCAAAACCAAATTCCATAGGAGTGTCAGGAAGAACCGAATTGGGTTTCACGCCATGTTCCAGAGCCAGAGCGTACAAAAAAGGCTTCATGCTTGACCCCGGCTGATTCTGCACCAGAACGCCGTCTATCTGGCCTGAATGCTCTTCATCAGTAAAAGAAGCACTTCCAGCCCATGCAATAACATTTCCGTTTTCAACTTCCAGCGCCAGAACAGCACCGTTTGAAAGCCGGTTATCAGCATACATATCTGTTCTGGAACCAAGGAGCTCTTCACATTTTTTTTGAACTGACAAGGAAACTGAAAGATGAATTTCCGGCATCTCATAAAGTACTGTTCCTTCCTGACTTTTCAACCAGTTCACATAATGCGGAAGTTCAAAGGGATAAGAATATTTTCCTGCTATATGAGCATAAGCCTTTGGACGGCGCGGAATTTTTGCAAGAGTTTCAATTTCTTTTTGAGTTAAAGAGTAAATTGTCTTTCCAAAAAAATAGCGGGCAGCACTAGTTACTCCTTCGGTATTAAAACCGAAGGGAACATTATTTAAATAAAGCTCAAGAATCTCTTTTTTGGAAAGACGGCTTTCAAGTCTAAGAGCGTTCCATGACTCTGCAATTTTTGCAGATATATTTCTTATTGGGCGTGGTGAAATAATTCTTGCAAGCTGCATAGTAATTGTGGATGCACCGCTTACGGTACGCCCCTCTTTTGCATTGGTTCCAGCCGCCCTGATTATGGCCTGAAAATCGACACCATGATGTTTATAAAACCGCTTGTCTTCTGCCTGAATAAAAGCTTCTATAACATTTTGAGGCATATCTTCAAGAGCCGTAAATTCACGGCGTACCCCTTCTTCCAAAGCAAGTACCTGAACAAGTTCTCCGTTTACATCGTAAATACGTGTTGAGATTTTTTGAGACTGGATTTGATTTAATCCTTTATAAGGCGAAAAACGGACAACTGCCATTGTGACAAGTATTGGACTAATCACAATGACAGCCGCCATAAATATTTTTTTCATTATTTAATTGTGTACAGAAGTCCCTTTGTACGGCCGAACACTTCAGGTTCATACATACATTCAGCCGTTACAGGAGGAACCGGGAATACACCGCGGCGTACCGCACGGAACTTAAATTCTGCTGTTGTACTTCCTTTTCTGAAGCGATCCCAGAAGAACTGAATTTCATTATCGTAAATTGCCTGATTACTCATCCAGTGGCCCCAGTCATAATGATTTCCATCATCGTAACTTGTTCCCGAATAACTGTCATCAGGACTTGTAACAAAGGTCGAATCAAGGATTTCAGCCCCGGAAGGAACAGGCGCACGCATAGCAATAAACTGACGGTCCCGGCTTGTAGAAAGCTTAACCTTTGCAGAATATACACGTCCACTTTCAAGTTCCAGTAAAGAGGTTCCTGACTTCGGTCTGATTTCTTCGCCTGTCAAAACATCTGTAATAACGTAAGTTACCCCAAGTCCTTCATCACGGGCATCCTGATTTTCATAAGGAATTGCGTACTTCAAACTTGCAGTATAATAAAGACTTCCGTTTCCTTCTTTTTCAAAGTCAAGAGTCTGAAGCTTGTCTTTTTCAAGCAAAGAGATTCTTGGATCTGTAAACGGAATTGTAGCCGTAACAGGTTTTGCAGCAGGACCTTTAAATGTTCCGCTGACAATTTCTTTTCCCCCAATAAGTCCTCTTGCTTTCTGATACAAATTATCAAGATCTGAAACCTTTATTACTGTATACATAGCTTCAAGAACTTTTGCAGTTGTAGCTGTACTCTGCCAGTAACCGGCTTTCTGATTTTCAAGAAGGCTCCAGATAAGTCGTGTTACCATTTCATCATCTTTATCCATCTGAACAAAGAACTGAAGTGTCAGAGCCATACGGTCATCATTGGTATTGTACCAGCTTGTGTACCAGTGGGCATCCTGAGAAATATCAAGTCCGCGTGTACCCGGTCTGATATAAGTTCTGATTCTTGAACGGCATTTTTCTGCAAGTTCAGATTCCATTCCGTTCATATTCAGATATGTCATTCCCACAAGTGAAGTTACAGAAATATCAGTTGTTTTTGCGTACAGACCTTCAAGTTTCGATTTGCTTACATCAATACCTAAAAGTGAACGGACATAATAATACATGGCTGTTTCAAAATCAGAGAAATGATATTTTGGATTTGTAATCTGATTTTCAAGATAACTCATCAGGTTACTTACGTCATAAGCAATTTCAGAATCTGTATATCCCCGCTGTTTTGCTAGAGCCGCAATATGAGCAAGTCTCAGTGAAACATAGAAGCTTTCAAACCTGCTGTCATCTGGCCAGTAAGGGAAGCCACCGTTTGCATGCTGAACATTTTTCCATTTCTTGAAATAGCTCTTAACAAGAGTTCTTACGTCTCCAATATGATGATCTTTTTCAAGGCCAAACACATCTATATATTCTTCAAAAATCACCAGAGGAAGAATTCTTGAAGACTGCTGTTCCATACAACCGTAAGGATAATTGAATACGTAATTTACAGATTCGCCAAGAGTTCCAAGTCTTGTAGCATCAAGTGTTACAGTAAGACCGCCCATATCATCAACAGAATCCGGAATAATCATAGCCTGGCTTCCAGTTGATTCATCAGAACCTACAGTACCGATTGTGGTAAAGGTTTCGTAAAGATAAGGCTTTTCTATAATAAGCGGAACTGTAATACGCTCGTTTACAACATCGGAAGTTACTGTAAATACAACATTAACAATACCCGCTTTCTTTGCAGATGCGTCAAAATAAACTGTAACATTCTGACCAGGCTGAACTGTCACTTCATGTTCTTGAGCCCCGTCAACAAATGCTGAACCCGGACGTTTTGAAAGACCGCCTTCAGAAGCAATTTCATTCTGCTCTGGAGTATTCAGGTCTAGTGCGACTTTCATTTTGTGAGGCACATTGTCCAGGTTTGTAAGGAGCACACCAAGTTCAGCTGTATCACGTTCGCGAAGCCTGCGAGGCAAAACCTGCTGAACGTTCACAGGATTTCTGACTCCGATTTCATCTTCCTGAAGAGCAAGAAGGTCTCCGCAAACACCAAAGGCTGTAACGCGATAAGTTGTAAGAGTGTCAGGCAATTTGAACTTACAGGTTACCTGTCCTTTTTCATCTGTTACAAGAACAGGTTCAAATACTGCAGTCGGATTAAAATCACTTCTTTCCTGAAGCTTGTCTCCGTCTCCTTCGTCTCCTCCCTGAAGATTTTTTACTTCATATGTTACAGGGTCCATAAGGTAGCCGCGGGAATCTCCCCCGTAACAGCGCAGAGGGAATTTATCTGCATTATAGAAGAATTCAATTGGATTCGGAACATGATAATTAATCAGATCCAGAACACCGCGGTCAACAGCCATAAGTGTAAGTTCTGCGTTTGGAACAGGTTTTCCACCCCGTGTTGCAGTCAGAGTTACTGTAGCTTCTTCTCCAGGACGATAAGCTGTCTTTTCCGATTTAACATCAATACTGAAAGCTTTAACGTAAGGATCTACAAAAAGCTCTGTAACACCGTAATATCCTTTTGGTTTATCCAGGTCTGCTTCACCGTATTTATGTGTCGGTTCTCCATTACGAATTGAATAAGATGAAATTGAAACATAAACCACCGGAACATAATTTTTTGCGACCGGAACATCAAATACTGCAACACCGTCTTCAAAATGTTTGATTTCTTCTGTGAAAATTCCTTCGCGCTCAACAGTAATCAGATAGTTTCCGTTTGGCAGAGTACTTTCCATAAGGATGTGAGCAGTATCTCCAGGATTATATTTATTCTGGTCAGGTGTCAGGCGGATTGATGTTGCATCATCCTGTCTCCATGAATAAGAACCTTTACCTGTAACAAAGAAACGGTATTCACTTAATACAGGCCGTCCTTTTACATCAGCTCCTTCAACCTTCAGAATATAGTTTCCAACTTTTTTTGGAGTTAATTCAATTTTCCCTTCTGCTGAAAGAGGAATTGATTTTGTTTCTTCAACTTCTTCACTTTTTTCATAGCGTGTATAAACACCACCATAAAGACCGTTCTGCTGAACAAGAGTCCAGACTTCACGACTTAAAGTTACAGAAAGATTTTTATTTTCGCCAGCAAGAGCCGAAATAAGTTTTTCAGGATTATCTGCCTTGCTTACAGCAACCCCCTGAAGATCTGCCACTTTATACGGATAAGAAAGAGTCTGTCCGGCTTTTGCAAATCCTGAAAGTCCTGCAGGCTTTCCAAGACCAATATAATAAAGAGCCGGATGCACCACTGTTGCAGCCTGAGTAGAAATGCTCTGATTTGAACTGTCAGTAACATCAGCTGAAACTCTGTAACGGTATGGAACGCCTTTCAATTCACCAGGCATTGCTGTCACAGAAAGTTTTGCTTCGCCGTCAGGCGAAAGAGCACCTCTGTCGGCACTTATATTATTTCGCCCGCCATTAGCATCAATGGGTCCGAATCTGAACCCTTTGAATTCAACATCAGCTGTTTTAAAATACCATGGTTCACTTATCCATGAACTTGTGTATTCTGCACCGCTTAAAGCACCGCCTGCAAGATAAGATGCAGAAAGAGTTCCCGAAACACTGTCTCCTGTTGTAACAGGAACATTTGGAATACTAATAGAAGACTGGAACTTAAGACGTTCAAAGTATGCAATGTTTACTGTAATGCTTTTCCCGCTGTTTTTATCCTGCCGGATATATTCAATTTTATAATTACCAGGTTCAAGGTCTTCAGGAATCACAAAGGTACCGCTGAACCCTCCCGACTCAGAAGTCTTTCCAGAAATGGAAGAAATAGTTTTTGGTCTGTACCATGAATCTTCCTTCAACGAAACCGAATAGCTTCCAACCCATGGAGTATATTCGCCAAACAGAAGATTGCGGTCTATTCCACGAATCGAAATTGTTTCACCAGGTTTATAAAGTCCCCGGTCACAGAACAGGAAAGTCTGCTGTTCTGACTGACCCGCCGTATAATAACTTGAAGTATTATAGATTCCGTTTCTCCATGGACTATGGCTGTCAGGTCTGAAAGTCACTTTATCATCATCAGTTACAATCAGAATTGCCGGAGCTTTGATTGTCCTTAAATCAGTCTCAATAACAGCAAGTCCGTTTTCGTCAGTTGTTCCTTTTGCAACGGCGACATTCATCATTGTATCAAGAGTGATTTTTCTGTTTTCTTCGCTGAACCAGAACACTTTGGCATCTTTAACAGGACTTCCATCAGAAAGCTTTGTTACAAAGGCAACAATTTTATTTATACCATAACGAACTGTTACACCAAGATCTGTTACTTGAACTGTAACATTGTTTGTTCGGTTATAAGTTTTTTCTGAATGACGGTTCCACAAATTAACATCTGCTTCAAAAGCAATCCAGCCTTTTTCTCCGTCCAGAACCTTATCAAAATCCACAGATTCCAGCAGTCGGGTATTCTTTGGTTCTCGCTCAAGATTTACAACCACTTCATTGCTGTCAAATGTGTATTCATAAGCTTCAAAAGGCTGCTTTGTTTTTGCAAGTTTATAATAAGAACCTTCACGGACATTCTGATAATCAAAAACCATTTTGTGCGGAAAATTTGATTCAAGCATTTTCATTCCATGGTTTGAAAAATTTACTTCACTTGCCGCATCTGGAACCGTAATAGTTGTAACACTTTCCTTTGTAAGGCTACGCCCATAAATATCTTTTACACCACTTCCAACACAAATCTTATATTTTTCCCCAAAAGTAACCGGCAGATTGAAAACTGTAACAGAAGTTCCTGTCACTTTTATATTGTCTTTTGTAACAGCCATTTCCGGAACTGTAGAAATATTTCCAGAAACAGTTTTTTCATCAACCATATGAGAGAAGTTTATGTAAACTGGATTTGAATAACGATTGTTTGTTTCACCGTCAGACACACGGGTTACTTTGAAAGGTTTCAATACATTGTATCTTATGACACAACTGTTTCCATTTTTACTGTTTGGCTGAAAAGTAGTAATTTTAATTTCATCAAAATCGTTCAACTTTTTCGGAAGATTAATATTAAATGTTACTGTATCCGGTGTTTCCTGAGTTACTGTGAAAGTTACTTTATTTATTCCAGCTGTAACATTTGAAAGTTCCTGTATCTGCGAAGCCTGGACATCATAATTGTAAGTGACACGGCATTCCTTTGCGGCTTCAAAAGGAACATCGTCCTTATCAAACCAGGTCATAGAAAGACGTTTATATGAAAATCCCGGATAAAAATTTTCAACTTTCAATTCCTGAGCTTCAGTAACAAAAGTTTTTTCTCCTTCAAGTTTTTTACCATACATAGAAGTAACTTTATCACTGATTTTAATTGTATAAGTTTCAAGAGGATTTGCTGCTTCAGTTGCGTCAAAACTTAAAAGACTTGTTCCATACCAGCGGAACACACCTTTAAGCTTTGGTGTAATTTCCATAATGTCACTTGTAGTCATTGGATCATCAAGAGCCTTTAACGGAATAACGGGTTCAGAAAAAAGAACATAAAAAGAAGGACATTTTACATCAGCCGGGATGCCCCCGTTTGGTCCCCAGTCTGTAATGGTAAAGGGCTCATTTGGAGCTTTAGCTGGATCCATTTTTTCATCCATAGCAGGCGAATTATTTTTGCCGTCTACAAGTTTTGATGTGTAGTATTTTGTCTTGTAATCTTCAAGTTTCCTTAAACCTGGAATTACTGATTCATTTTTCTCAGTTCCGGAAGAGGAACCTGACGAAGTTCCTGCGGACATATTGATTTTACCGGCAGGCTTTTTAGGTTCCGGTTCCACAGGAGTATAATCCAGACTGAATGCCGCGTGAGCCGCATCTTTAATAGAAACATTCGTTGAAATAACAGGAACAGAAGAGACTTTCTCTTCTTGAGCATCAGTTATTTTTAAATTTGATGAACTGTCTTTAGGACAACCAGTAATAAATAATAATGATAAACTGATAAACAAAAGGCATAATACTTTTCTCATAATGCCATTTTATCAAATAACAATTTATATTTAAACAAAAAAAACGCCCGGTCAAACCGGACGTTTCCATGAAGTTTATGCAGCCATAAGGCTTAAACTACCATCTGAAGTGAGCGAAAGCTTTGTTAGCTTCAGCCATACGGTGTGTATCTTCTCTCTTCTTATAAGCTGTACCTGTGTTGTTGTAAGCATCCAAAAGTTCAGAAGCGAGAGTATCGGCCATTCCATGACCTGAGCGGCTGCGAGCAGCATCGATGATCCAGCGCATAGCAAGTGCTTCGCGACGTGTATCACGGATTTCTACTGGAACCTGGTATGTTGCACCACCAACACGGCGAGATTTAACTTCAACCATTGGTTTTACATTTTCCAGAGCCTTAAGCAGAACTTCCAGTGGATCTTTTTCTGTCTTAGCCTTAAGTTTGTCCATAGCTTCGTAGATGATCTTTGTACAAGTTTCTTTTTTACCATCGAGCATCATGCGGCAAACAAACTTTGAAACAACTTTTGAGTTGTAGCGTACATCCGGCATGAGCGGACGATTAATTGATTTCTTATGTCTTCCCATCTTAATCCTCCTCTATTATGCCTTAGGTCTCTTAGCACCGTACTTAGAACGACCACGTTTGCGGTCTTCTACACCGAGTGCATCTTTTGTACCACGGATGATATGGTAACGTACACCAGGAAGGTCCTTTACACGTCCACCACGAACCAATACAACTGAGTGTTCCTGGAGGTTGTGTCCAATACCAGGAATGTAAGCTGTTACTTCTGTACCATTTGAAAGGCGAACACGAGCAATCTTACGAAGAGCTGAGTTCGGTTTTTTAGGTGTCTGAGTCATTACACGTGTACAAACGCCACGTTTCTGCGGACAGCTTTCAAGTGCGGGAGCTTTTGTTCTGTTAGCTGCAGATTTACGACCCTGACGGATTAACTGATTAATTGTAGGCATCGCCTATTCTCCTATTTTAATTCCGGTCAGCACCCCGGAAAGTATAAACTAGATAGTTTAATAAGTTTATAGAATTTCAAAAATGAATTCAAGGGAATTTACTTTTAAATTTCAATTTCCTAACTTAACTCAAATTTCACATGCAGGAACAGCAAAAATCGAAATTCCTTCGCGAGGAAAACGATTTCTTACAGTTTCTACCAGTTCCTTAATTTTCTTAGCATTTTCTTCATCTGTATAAGAAAAAAGAAGAAAGTTTTCTTCCGGCCAGATGTTATTTCCATTCTTATGAGAATTTCTTCCTTTCCCGTGAACTTCAGGGAGAATTGTATATTCCAGATCTGGAAGTTCATGTTCAAACTTTTCTACAATATCATCTTCTACTGACTGATTTGCGATAACTTCAATTCTAACCATTATTCTTCACCCTCCCCTTTTGAATCTGCATCATCAGAAACGGCTTTTACTTCAGGAGATTTGTCTTTTTTTGAACGCATAACAACGCTGTAAACTACAGGAATTACCAGAAGTGTTACCAGAGTAGATGATGTCAGACCACCGACAACTGCCATACCAATAGGCTGAACAAATGCTGACATACCTTCTGTTGCAAAACACATAGGGAGCATACCAAGGATTGTTGTCAAAGTTGTCATAAGAACAGGACGAAGACGTGAAACCCCAGCCTGAATACAGGCTTCTTTCATAGGAATACCGCGAGCCCGAAGCAGATTTGTATAGTCTACAAGAATAATACCGTTATTAACAACGATTCCGACCAGCATTACAACACCAACCATGGAAATAATACTGATTGGAGTTCCTGTCAGTTTGAACAGGAATAGTACCCCGATAATAAGGAAGGGAATTGTCACCAGGTTGATGAATGGAGCCTTGAAAGATTCGTAAGTTGCAGCCATAACACCAAATACCATGAGAATCGCCATAATGATGATTCCCATGAACAATTTCATATTATTCATTGTATCATTCCATGAACCTTCATAACTTACAGTTACTCCATCTGGAATAATGAATGTATTTGCAATTCCTTCCTTAATTTTTTCTTCAACTACGTTAGCATTCAGTTCAGAACGGTTCGAAGCTGTAACACGGATAATACGAGTACGGTTTTCGCGGCTGATTGAAACAGGACCCAGACCTTTTTCAATTTTTGCAAAGTTTGCAACACTTACCATACCGCCGTTACCACGGACATAAATATTTTCCAGGTTTGTAAGTGATTTACGGTCTTCAGGCTTGTAGCGGATTACGATACTGTAATCTTTACCGCCTTTTCGATACACAGATGCTGTAACACCGTCGATAGCATATTTAATTTCATTTGCGATTGTATTTACATCAACTCCGAACTGATAAGCTCGTTCACGATCAATTACGATTTCAACCTGTGGAAGCCCTTTATCAAGGCTGATACTTGGTTCTGAACACTCAGGAAGTCCGTCAATAACATCAGCAATCTGATCAGCAACATTCATAGCCGCTTCCAGGTCATCAGAACGGATTGCAATATTAAAATCGCTTCCGAACATAGATCCGCCCCAGCCTGCGCGGAAGTTCCATTTTCCGCCGGCAAATTCAGCAAAGTGACCGCGAAGAACATTCTGCATTTCCTGAGCTGTCATTGCTTTTGGATCATCAGTATCGATTGTAACTTCTATATTACCACGGTTTGTACCGCCGCTTCCGCGACCTCCACCAATTGTTGTTGAAATGTTCTTATAACCTCTAAGTTCAGACTTACAGATTTCTTCCATTTTCAGGATTTCTTCCTTTGTCTGTTCCAGTGGAGTACCAATAGGCATTGTAAGGTTCACTGTAATAGAAGAATCTCCTCCACCACCGCCACCCATATTAATCTGCATAGTAGGAATAAGGGACAGAGAAATAATCAGAAGACATACAGCTCCAACAATTGTTATAAGACGATTATTCATTGCGAGAGTAAGAAGCCATTTATATCCTTTTGTAATAGCTTGAATAATCATTTCAAAAAAGCCATAAATTGCTTTAAGAGCAGGATTTGTTACAGGCTTTTCCAGTCTGTTGGAAAGTGGCAGGAATTTACCGGCAAGGACAGGAACCAGGAATACAGCAACCGCCAGAGACGAAAGAAGAGCAATTACAATTGTAAAGATGATTCCTTTGAACATCTGTCCCATCATCCCAAGGTCTGCCATATAAAAAAGGAACGGAATGAATACACAGATTGTAGTAAGGTTTCCAGACAAAACAGATGCAACCATTTCCTGGGAACCAAGAATAGCAGCAATCTTTGCTTTTGCACCTCGCTGACGGTAAGCATAAATGTTATCAATCATAACGATTGAAGCATCAACAATCATACCGATACCAAGAATCAGACCTGTAAGAGTCATCATGTTCAGAGTGATTCCGAAAATACTCATGGCAAAAAGAGTAATAACAACTGAAAGCGGAATGGAAATACCGATAATCAAAGTACTCTTAAAGTTCTGAAGGAAAACAAACAGAACGATAATAGCAAGAACAAGCCCTTCAACAAGAGATTCAATCAGGATGCTGATTGTATCACGGATTGCTTCAGTTTCATCCGAAATAATTTCCAATGTCATGTCTGAAGGCAGAGTTTTCTTTACCTGATCAATTTTTTTGTAAACTGCATTTGCTACATTTACACTGTTTGTACCGCTCTGCTTTGTAATAGAAATATAAACACCAGGTTCACCATTGATATAAGCTTCACGGTTTGAATCAGCATAGCCCAATGTTGCAGTTCCAAGATCACGAAGGCGAACCTGATATCCGTTTATAGTTGCAATAATAACGTTGTTTATATCTTCAATAGAAGTGTATTCACCCATTGTACGGACAACATAATTTCTGCCGCCGTCTTCAACTTTACCGCCACCAAGTTCCAGGTTCTGTCTGGAAAGAGCCGCCATTACCTGACTTACAGTAAAACCATAAGCACTCATACGGTTCTGTTCAAGTTCAACATTTACCTGAGCTGTGCGCCCACCCATTACACTTGCTTCACCAACCCCGTCAGCCTGTTCAAGAACGTCAATGATTGTATCTTCCGCAATCTGAGCAAGGTCATTTACGGAACGGTTACCGCGAACAAGAATACGCATAATCGGCTGTGTATTTGAACCGAAACGCATAATAGAAGGAGTTCCAGCATTATCAGGAAGCATACGTTTTACACGGTCAAGTTTATCGCGGATCTCCTGTACCGCCTCATCAAGGTCAGTTCCATAGTTGAATTCCAAAGAAACTGTAGAACTTCCTTCTGAACTGGTAGATGAAATATTTTTCAGATTATTCAGAGAAACCAGAGCACTTTCGATTGGCTGAGTTACAGTCTTTTCAACAGATTCAGGTCCTGCGTTAGGATAGGACGTTGAAACCATAAGATACGGGTTATCTGTTTCAGGCATAAGAGCAACTGCAACATTTCTGATTGTAAAGATTCCCAGTGCAAACAGAATTGCAAAAACAATAAGCACCAGAATCGGATGATCAAGATTTTTTCTGGAAAGACTCATTATTTGCCTCCGTTTCCAGGAAAGTCACCCTTCCCTTCTCCCATAGCAGGCTTTTCATCAGCTGCAGGCATACCATTTGTAATATCACGGATTTTTGCTCCGTCGTAAAGCTGAAGCATACCTTCGTTTACAACTTTATCTCCGGCTTTAATTCCTGTAAGAACCTGAACCATACCGTCAACTGATTTTCCAACAGTAACCATATTTTTTGTAACTGTTTCATCATCATTTACTGTAAAGATGTATTTATCATCATTGTTTGTAACAATAGCTTTTTCTGGAACAACAAGTTCCCCGGTATGATCTACTGTATAAAGTTTTACGCGGGCAAACATACCTGCATTAATTCTTTCATCGATTTTATCAAAATCAAGCACAACTGATTTTGTACGGGTTGCAGAATCCAAAACCGGAGAAACATCTCTTACAGTAGCCTTGAACACAACTTCCGGATAAGCTTCCAAAGTTACTTCAGCCTTAAGTCCAGGCTTTAAAGCGGCAACAAAGCGTTCAGGGATTTTTGCTGTACACTGAAGATTTTCAATATCACCGATTGTTGTGATAACAGTATTTGCTGCAACCTGGTTACCAACTTTGCTTGGAGCCTGAAGAATACTTCCCGAAATAGGTGCTGTTACAGAAGACAAAGTATAATAGCTTCCTGCTGTTGAAGGGTCAATTTTTGCAATCACATCACCTTTTGAAACTTTTGAACCAAGGGAAACCTTTACTTCAACAACCTTACCGCCGATTGAAGGGAAAACCTGAGCCGAGTTCTTACATTCAACTTCACCGTTTGTCATAACATAATCATGAAGAACAGATTTTTCTGCATCATATGTTTTTACGGAATAAGTCTGACCTCCGCCAAAGCCAGCCCAGCCTCCGCCAAAGCCGCCTTTTTTCTTATTTTTTCCATTCATTAAAAAGAAAACGATTCCTGCTGTGAGAACCAGCATAACCAGAACAATTACTAAAGTCTTAATACTTTTTTTCATTTTATATTCCTCTTCTTTGTTTTCTATTTAGTTAATGAGCCGAAAGGAACGCCCAATGTATTTTCAAGTTCAAGAATTGCATTTACCAGTGTGTAATTCTGACTCTGAAGCTGAGTCTTTGAAGAAATCAAACTGTCTTCTGCATTACGAAGCGAGTTTAAATCTCTGGAACCCTGATTATATACAATCTGTGTAAGGTCATAAGTTTTCTGTGCAAGATTTGCCGTTGCTTCAAGACTTTTCAACTGGCTTTTTGCCTGACGGATTGTACGAAGACTGTTTTCTATAGAAAGTTGTGTTGTTCTTTTCTGAGCTTCAAGGTTTTCCTTAAGTGAAGCAAGACTGTCTTTCTGATTTGCAATGCTCATAGCGCCGTTAGACCATGGAAGATATCCGTCCAAAGGAATTGCAACACCAAGTGTAACAGCATGATTTGTCATCTTGAATTCCTGACCTTCTTTCAAAGTCTGCCCGGCACCTATGCTGTAACTTGCACTTAAAGTAGGACCGTATGCCCCGAATCTTGTTGCCAGAAGCTGGTTCTCTGCTGATTCAATCTGTTTTTCAAGTTTTTTGATTGCTGAAATTTCAGAAAGATTAACCTGAACTTTCTCTTCATCAAAATTTGAGAATCCTTCAAGACTTCCCTTAAGATTCAGTTTAACATCCCGATTTACACCCAAAAGCTGCTTGAAACTTTCCATACTGTTTACAAGCTGATTTTCCTGGCTTTCAACAGCAGGCATTTTTGATTCGTAGTTTACCTGGCTTGTAAACAGATCCAGTTCCGAAAGCTGACCGCGATTATACTTTGCAAGGTTTGTTTCGTACTGTCGTTTTGCAGCTTCCATACTGCGTTTCTGAGTTTCAATTGTCTGCTCAGAAAGAAGCAGGCTGTAAAAAATCTTTCTAACATTAAGCTCTACAGAACGAAGAGCATCTTCATAAGTGATTTCGCCCTGTTCCAGCTGAAGTTTTGCAGAACGGATTGATGTATAAAGAGACGGTGTAAGACGAAGGCTTGCACTTCCGCTAACAGATACGGACATATCTTTTGACTTTGTCATTGCATTTTCCATAAGAGGAATCTGCAGAGAAGTGCTGGCACTTATACTCGGACTTGCCGAGTTCCATGAATTTCTGTTTGAACGTTCTGCTTGAGCAAGTGTTCTTTCAGCCTGATGAACCTGAATATTATTCTGCATGGCAAGTTCAACAGCCTGTTCTACTGTAACTGTCAGTTCTTCGGCAAAAAGACCTGTCGCAAGAACCGATAAAACCAAAATCGATAAAAGCTTCTTCATTGTTAAATACCTATAATAAGAATTAACAAAATATTGTTCAAAAAATTACAGTTATAAAAACTAAAAAAATGTTATACTCTCTTCTATTATGAAGACATTTGTTTCAATAACCTTAAAGCCCGAACAGGAAAACAATCAGGATTTAATCAAAAAGCTGATTTTCCGTGAATTAAACGCAAAGCATATCGACTTCCAGAAAGAAGACGTAAAGTACGTTCAGGAAAAAAAATCCGTTGATGCCCGCCACGGGGGCTTAAAACTTCATATAAAGTATAACGTTTTTATTAAAGAAGATATATCAGAAAAAAATGAAGACAAACTGCCTGTCTGGAAGCACGCAGACGGACATAAAACAGTCATTATTGTAGGGTCAGGTCCCGCAGGGCTTTTTGGAGCACTTACACTTCTTGAAAAAGGCATCAAACCGGTGATCATTGAACGCGGAGAAGCTGCCACAGACAGAAAACGTTCTATTGCTGCTATTTCCACAAAGCAGACAGTTGATGAAAACTCAAACTACTGTTTCGGCGAAGGCGGTGCCGGAACTTTCTCTGACGGAAAACTTTATACACGCAGTAACAAGCGCGGAAACATTGCAAGAATCCTTAAGATTTTCGTAAACTTCGGTGCCGATCCTAAAATCCTTACAGATGCACATCCTCATATCGGAACTGACGCTCTTCCACAGATTATTACAAACATGAGGAATAAAATAATCGAACTGGGCGGCGAGTTTTACTTTAATACAAAAGTCACTGACTTAATTTGTTCCGACGCCACCACTCCCCCTGAACAAATGGTAAGTCATCCTGAACTTATTTCAGGATCTCACCACAAAGTCACAGGCGTTCGCGCAGTGGACTTAAAATCAGGCGAAGAAAAAACTTTTACCGGCGACGCAGTTGTCCTTGCTACAGGACACAGCGCTTCTGACATTTACAAAATGATTGCAAAATGCAGCCCTTCCTCTCTTGAAGCAAAAACCTTTGCTGTAGGTGTTCGCGTTGAACACCCGCGGGAAATTATCGACGCCATCCAGTATCACGGAAAAGCCGGTACTTCAAAAGCCGGCAATCTTGGTGCTGCAGAATATCGCCTTACCACACAGGTTCAGGAACGCGGGGTTTACAGTTTCTGCATGTGCCCGGGCGGATTCGTTGTTCCAAGCCAGACCGGTCCTGATGAAATCGTTGTAAACGGTATGAGCAATAAAAACCGTAACAGTCTCTGGTCCAATGCTGCCATCGTTGTCGAAACAAGGTCTGAAGATATTCCGCCTGTATTTATTGACCGTGCAAAAAAAGAAGGCTGTCCTGCCCTTGCAGGCCTTTACTTCCGCGACCACCTTGAAAAACTTGCAAAAGAACAAGGAGACCTGCAGAAAGCACCTGCACAGATGATGAAAGATTTTATTGCCCGTAAAGCTTCCGAAGGTTTTCCAAAAACAAGCTACACACCGGGAATCGTTTCTTCCCGCCTGGACCAGTGGATTCCATCTCAAATTGCAGACAGACTTCGCCAGGGCTTCTTAAACTTTGACAAAAGCATGAAAGGCTTTGTTTGCGACAAAGCCCTTATGATAGCCATGGAAACCCGTACAAGTACACCGGTTCGTATTCTCCGCGACTCTGAAACCCTTGAATGTGCTGGACTCAAGGGGCTTTACCCTTGCGGTGAAGGAAGCGGTTATTCAGGGGGGATTGTAAGTTCCGCTATGGACGGCGAAAACATCTGTAAAAAAATCTAAAAAATAAAAAAAACGGCTTCCGCAGAAAAGAAAATCTCTTGCAGAAGCCGTTTCTATTTTAACCTTGTGAGAATATTACTTAAAGTAGCATACACCTGCACGGAACAGGTTCATATTACTGTTGTCGCAAGTATTTGTCATTGGATCATATGCAACGTTCTTGAACAGAGCATCTGAACATCCGTTTATGCCAGTTCCTACAGAACGTTCGTTGTGTCCCATCTTTCCAAGTACGCGTCCGTCAGGGCTAAGAAGACCTTCGATAGCGTAAGCTGATCCGTTAGGGTTATCAGGTTCTGTCATTACAGGAACACCCTTTTCGTTTACGTACTGTGTGAATACCTGACCGTTAGCAAAGAGCTGTTTTGCCATGTCTTCGCTTACAACAATGCGTCCTTCGCCGTGAGAAATAGCTACAAGAGTATTTCTTTCATCGATTACAGAAGGGTTCATTGCCCAAGGAGTTGCAGCAGAAACGATTCTTGTACGTGCGATACGAGAAATATGACGACCAATGTTGTTGTATGTCAGAGTTGGACAAGTGTCATCCATTTCGCGGATTTCACCGTAAGGAACAAGACCTGTTTTGATAAGAGCCTGGAATCCGTTACAGATACCAAGAATAAGACCGTCACGGTTCTTGATCAGGTTCATTACTTCGTTAGAAATACGTCCTTCTTTCAGGATGTTTGCAATGAATTTTGCAGATCCGTCAGGCTCATCACCGGCAGAGAATCCACCTGAAAGTGCAAGGATATTTGCCTTTTTAAGTTCAGATTCAAAGTCTTTAAGAGATTCTTCAAGCATATCAGCTGTTTTGTTTCTGATAACCAGAACTTTTGTATCAGCTCCGGCAAGCTTAAAGGCACGTTCCATATCAAGCTCACAGTTAGTGCCTGGGAATACTGGAAGAATTACGCGAGGCTTTGCTTTTGTATCGATATTGAATGTTGGGTTCTTTCGAATATCAGAAAGGGACTTATGAACACCCTTTGCAAATTCAGGAAGTTCAGGAACGTTTTCTGCTTTGTCTTTTCCTTCAACAATTGGTGGGAATACTTTTGCAAGTACACTTTCCCATTCTTTTTCTGCTTCACAAAGGTTGATAACTGCTTTCTTGAAGCGGATTTCAGGTTCAGAAATTGTTTCACCAATAAGAAGACTTCCAGCCATTGCAGCTTCAAATGCTGCTGCATTTTCTGGTTTTACTTCAACGATCAATGCACCGTAAAGTGGACAGAAGAGCATCCAGCTTCCACAAGTGTGTCCCTTTGATTCAAGGATTTCAGAATGAACTGGTTCAGAAGCTTTAAGCTGTTTACCGATCATGTCAGTCATCTGAACACCGATTCTGTTTCCGAATGCCATTTTTGTAAGTGAGTCAGCAATACCACCGGCTCCTACAGGATACATTGCAGAAAGCTTTCCTGCCTTGTTCAGTTCGTACAGAGCTTCTGATTTCTTTGTGAAGTCAGCAAAGTCTGGAGTAAGGGCTGAAGTATAAACCTGTGGAACAAAGTAAACTTTGTTTCCTGCAGATTTAAATGAACCACCGTTAATATTCTTACAGTTTTCAATTGTTACGGCAAATGAAACCAGTGTTGGTGGAACTGTAATGTCACCGAATGTTCCCGACATTGAGTCTTTACCACCAATAGAGGCAGTCTTCATCTGAGTCTGTGCTGTAAGGGCACCAAGAAGTGCTGCAGCAGGTTTACCCCAGGCTTCTTTAGAAGATGTTCTTTCAAAATATTCCTGGAAAGTAAGGCGACAGGTTTCAGGGTTACCGCCAAGAGCAATGATACGGGCCAGTGAGTACAGAACTGAAGTCTGTGCTCCGTGATATGGTGACCACTGTGCTATACGTGGATCGTATCCGAATGTCATAAGAGAAGTTGTTTCTGTTTCACAAGGTGAGTTTACTGGAATCTTTGCAGCACATCCGCTTTCTGGAGTTGCCTGATATTTTCCACCAAATGGGAACAGAACTGAACTTGCACCGATAGAACCGTCGAAGCGTTCTGAAAGACCGCGCTGTGAACATGTAGCCAGCTGCTTCATATTTGTATACCAGGCTTCCTGAATCTTTGCGAACTTCTGGTCTGGATTGTTATCACAGCAGCATGCTTCAGAAAGAACTTTTGCTGTAGCATCCAGAGGCATAGCCAGTGGAGAATCGTTTTTTGAAGGACAGGTGATGTGAGCTTCGGCGTTTCTGTAAGCACCGTTTGTATCGATGAATTCACGTGAAATATCAACGATTTTCTTTCCGCGCCATTTCATAACCAGGCGGTTTGTATCTGTTACTTTTGCAATCAGTGTTGCATCAAGGTTTTCTGCATGTGCATAGTCAATAAGGCGCTGAACGTCTTTTTCGCGTACAACAATTGCCATACGTTCCTGGCTTTCAGAAATTGCAATTTCTGTACCGTTAAGACCTTCATACTTTTTAGGAACTGCATCCAGGTTGATGTCCAGACCAGGGGCTAATTCACCAACAGCAACTGAAACACCACCTGCACCAAAGTCGTTACAGCGGCGGATCATGTTTGCAACATCACGGTTACGGAAGAAACGCTGTATTTTTCTTTCTTCAACAGCGTTACCTTTCTGAACTTCGGCAGCAGCTGTAGTAACTGATTTTACTGTGTGAGCTTTAGAAGAACCTGTAGCACCACCAATACCGTCACGGCCTGTACCACCGCCAACAAGCACTACGCAGTCGCCTGCATCAGGAGTTTCGCGTTTTACGCAGTCAGCTGGAACGGCAGCAATAACTGCCCCAAGTTCCATGCGTTTTGCTTCAAAGCCAGGATGATACATTTCGCAAACCTGACCTGTTGTAAGACCAATCTGGTTACCGTAAGAAGAGAAACCTGCAGCAGCTTCACGTGTAAGCTTCATCTGTGGAAGCTTTCCTTCGCGTGTTGCGCTTAAAGGTACTGTCGGGTCTGCAGCACCGGTTACGCGCAGTGACTGGTAAACCCATGCACGTCCTGAAAGCGGGTCACGGATTGCACCACCGATACATGTTGCGGCACCACCAAATGGTTCAATTTCAGTTGGATGGTTATGTGTTTCGTTTTTAAACTGAAGGAGCCAGCGTTCTGTTTTATGTTCAGGTTCCTTTCCGTTCTGAGCATCTACACCGTTTGTGTAATCAGCTACATCTACATCAATGTAAATAGAACAGGCGTTGATTTCTTCTGAAAGTTCAATGTCATCAAGATGGCCTGTTTTCTTAAGATATTTTGCACCGATACAAGCCATATCCATAAGAGTAAGCGGCTTTTCGTTTGCGGCGCCTTTCTTTGCTCTTTCTCCGTAAAGTTCATCACGGAGTTTTTTATATTCTTCAAGAGAAGCAAAGACCGGAGCTGTCATTTCGCCTTCATCGATTTTGATATCATCAAGGATTGTGTTGAAAGTTGTATGACGACAGTGGTCAGACCAGTATGTATCGAGAACGCGGATTTCTGTTTCGGTCGGATCACGGTTTTCTGTCTTGAAATAATCCTGAAGGAATTTAACATCAGCATCATCCATGGCAAGACCCATTTTTTCACGGTAATCATGAAGTTTGCTTTCATCCCAGGAAAGGAATCCTTCTACAACAGGAATGTCACCCGGTGTTTCAAGACTCATTTTAAGAGTAGCAGGCTTATCAGCTGTTGTAAGACGTGAATCTACAGGGTTGATAAGATATTTCTGGATTTTCTCTACATCAGCAGGGGTTACATCACCTTTAAGAAGAACGATTTTTCCGCAGCGTACGATTGGTTTTTCTGTTCCAACCTTAACCTGTCCGGCAAGACCGGCACGGAGAATAAGAAGACACTGTTCTGCACTGTCGGCACGCTGATCGTACTGACCTGGAAGATATTCCCAGATGATTGAAGTATATCCGGTCATATCCAGTTCTTCTGCTGCACAGAAGTCGCTCTGTGGTTCACTGAAAATACGTGTTGCAGCAATTTTTGCCACATCATCACTTACATTTTCAATGTCGTAGCGGTTCAGATAACGAACTTCAGTAACGCCCGAAATTCCCAAAAAACTATTGATTTCAGAATAAATACGGTTGGCTTCTACGCGGAAACCTTCCTTTCTTTCAATATAAAAACGATACATAAAGTTATTATAATGAATTTTAGAAAAGGGTGGAATATAGAGCCCCATGAAGACAGCGTTAAATACGACCGGTCAAGGCACGCTTCGCTCAAGGCCTTGACTCAGTCGTTTTTTGGGTATCTGACCAGCATATACCCAAAATAAAAAATGCCACCCAGGGACGGGTGGCAAGATACAAGCGAGTTTACGTTGAACCGAGCATCTGCAGGTAGCAAACTCGCAGAGTAAGGCAGACAGGGATATCTGACTTACGACTATTTTTGAAGAATAAATTCTACGCGGCGGTTTTTCCAGTTGTTGTCTTTATCTTTTGGATTAGCAACAGGTTCTGTACCACCCTTTCCGTCTGTACTGATACTAGCAGCATTTACACCCTTCTTTACAAGGTAAGACTTAATTGCATCTGCACGTTCCAGAGAAAGTGGAGTCAGAGCACGACCCCATACTCTCAGATTATCCTGTGTTTCTTCTTCCAGGTTATCTGTTGTACGGTTTGCATGTCCAACGATTGTCACTTTATAATCCTTGAATTTCTTAAGGATATCAGCAATACGGTTCAGAACCAGCAGGTTCTTGTCTACCTGTTCCTGAGTCAAACCTTTCTGTGCGTTCTGGAATTCTGCTGCGTCAGAAAGGAAGATGATTGAAGGAACAGCCATCTTAAGAACATTGCCTTCGCGGATAACCAGAACATCAACAGGGATAACGCCTGTTACAGTTGAAGTCATTCCAAGGTTATCAGTTACAGTGAATGTATATGGATAATCCATTGCTGACTGAACACTTTCGGCTTTTCCGTTTGCATTTTTCTGAACGTTAGAAAGACCGTCCCAGATCATTCTTTCAGTAATCTGAGATTTTCCACTTGTTGTCCAGAATGGACGACCTTTTGGATCATCAATTGTAAATGACCATTTCTTGATTTTGGTCATTGTTGTACCAGTAAGTTTAATGAACAGATCATCATCTACACCGTCGTTATCAGGACTGAAGAATTCAGGAGCGGTCTGAACGCGCAGAAGAGGAGCTGTTGCAGTACAGATGAATGGAGAAGAAACTGTGCTTACACGGTTACCCTTCTTGTAAGCTACAGAAAGAGTACCTGTGAATGTTCCTTCGCAGATTGTTCCTTCATCAGAGTATCCGTCCCAAGTGATACGGGCAGGAAGATTTGCCTGGTCCTTTTCTGACCATGAACGAACCGAAGTTCCATCTTCTTTTCTGATATCGAATTTCCATCCAATGATATTTTCAGAAACTGTTGTTTTGATTTCAAATCCCTGGTTATCCAGAACTCCGTCACCGTTTGGAGAAATGCCTTCATTATCAGCAATGAGGTAAACCTTTGTTTCACGGTTATCAAGAGTGATATTTTTGATATCAGATGAGAAACTGTTTCCGGCTTCGTCACGAACCGAGAAGTTCATAGAGTAAACACCGTCAGCTGCTGTATTTCCTGATTCGTCTGTACCGTCCCATTCAAAGTCGCGGATCTGTCCGTTCCATGTGAACTTCTTAACGGCATTCTTCTTTGAATCGCGGATTTCACAAGTCCATGCTTTTTCTGATGAACATTCAAGAACTTTAACAGGAACAGTATCCTGATTTCCGTCTCCGTCAGGAGAGAAATCTGACCACTGTGTTTCAGCCATAAATGACGGAGCTACAGTATCAAGGACAAATGCACCTGTTGCAGCAGATGAAGATGAACCGTTAGCAGTTTCAATGTTCAGTACTGCAGAATAAGAACCGTCGGCACAAAGGATTCCGTCAGTTGTCTTACCATTCCATGTAATTGTTGCAGGAAGCTTTTTGCTTTCTGATTTTTCATAAACAGGATTTGCATTTGCATCAAGAATCTTGAATGCATATTTTGTAACATCGTTACCCTGTCCTGAAACCGGTGTGAATGTCATAACATCCTGAACTTTGTCTCCGTTAGGAGAGAATGCGGCATCACTTGCAGCAAGAAGCAGAGAAGCTTCTGTTGTATCAAATGCAAATGTTGAAGAAGGAGCTTTTACACCTTTATTTCCTGCCATATCTTCAGCAGAAACGACAAACATATAGTCACCTTTTGGAGCAAGAGTACCGTCATCTGTAATACCGGCCCAAGTTACACTTTCTGGCGGGAATTCGCCAAAATCAAATGATTTTACAGTTTTTCCGTCAGCAGAAACCACAGCACCTTTCCAGTAAGGAATTGGAGCACCTGTACTAGAAGTAACAGCAAGAGAAATATCAACTGAACGTTTGTTTCCAGAACCGAATACTTTGTCAGAAACGACAAATTTCATGTCAGGCATTTCTGTATCAAGAATGATTACAGGTGAAGAAATTACTGCTGGAACGTATCCGTTCAGATAAGCAGCTGAAACTTTTGCCTGATAATTTCCATCAGGAAGAAGTTTTCCGTTTCCATCTGTTCCGTCAAATACAATTGATGATGGAGGAATATCCCCGTCATTTGCTTTGTTATAAGTGCGAACAGCATTTCCTTTGTCGTTGTAAATAACAACTGCCCAGTCTGTCAGACTGTTTCCGCTTTTCTGTTCAGGAACAGGAATTGTAACATTGAATGTTACAGAAGAAAGACTGCTTTCTGTTTTTGGTGAGAAGTAGCGGCTTCCTTCTACGAAAATATTTGTTGCAGGTTTTTCAGCAGAATAGATGATATTCTGAATTGTAGTATATGGAGCTTTGTTACCGGCTCTGTCAGTTGCTGTAATTTCGTATGAATAAACACCGTCTGCAACCTGAGCACCCATATCATCAGTTCCGTACCAGTTAAATTCTGCAGGTTCTGCATTTTCCCATTTAACTGTTTTCACAACAGTTCCGTCTGCACTTTTGAAAGTTCCAATCCACTGGTCTTCTGCAGAACCTTTCTGGCGGATTTTAAATGAAGCTTTTGCGCCTTCACCAAAAATCTTGTCGCCTGGCTGAGCCACTTCTACATCAGGAGCAACAGTATCAACAACAACAACATATTCCTTTGTGCGGCCTTCGTTTCCGTTGTCATCTTTTGCAGTGAAGTAATAGTAGTAAGTTCCGTCAGGAGCTGTTTCACCTGAATCAAGAGCACCGTTCCATGAAACACTTTCAGGAACAGGAATGCCTTGCTTTACAGTTACCAGCTGTTTGAAAAAAGATTTGAATCCTACTTTTTCAGGAAGAGCCACTTTATTTCCGATTGTACGAACAGTGTTGTGGTTTTCATCCATAATGATGAGAGACCATGATTCAACATAGCGTTTATCAGTAATGTGAAGCGGAATAGAAAGTTCATCCTGAACACCGTCGCTGTTAGGCGAAATATACTTTGGTTTCTTTTCTGCAAAAAGAGCAGAAGAAAAAACTGTTGTCAAAATAAGAGCAGATAAAACTAATTTTTTCATACTATTCATCCTCTTCTTCATCGAACCAGATCTGAATTACAGGTGGTGTTTCATCTTTAAGACCAAGACGAAGATCACAGCCCATTGAAGCAGCATTAACATTTTCGTAAATGTTTTTATAAGCAGCTCCAACTGTCATTTCACTTTCGCTCCAGTCATGGCTTGCAAGATATTCATTGTTTGTATTGAACTTGAAAGTGAAAAGCATTCCAATTGATGGAATATAATTTTTATTTCCGTTAATTGCTTCTTTAAGATTGATTTTTTCTGCAACACTGATTGTAAGCATATCTTTAAGAGTAAGCTGAACACCAGTATCCATAACCATATTACAGAAACAAGGTGTTGAAAGATCCAGACTTCCACCAATCTTAATATTATCATTTGCAAAGAAAAGTCCCGAAGCACCAGCACGGATTGTACAGAATCCAGGATAGCTTGAAAGGAAATCTTTTTCTTCAGTAGAACCGTAGTTCTTTCCCAGATTGTTGATTGAAACCCCATAACGGAAATCTTTCATAAATCCAAGGTTTCCCATTTCGTAAACGAAACCAAGATTTGCAGAAAGTCCCCAGTCAGCAAAACCGCCCCATCTTACTCCAGTGTTTACACCAAGACCTACATCCAGATGTTCTGTAATCTCTTTTGACAGACCTGTTTCAAGAATCATTGAGTTACCGATTGTCATTGAAGGAGAATTTGGCATTGCTCCATAAAGTTCACCAGAAACAACAGCCCACTTAAATGGAACCATAAGACCAGCCTGGAACATTGATCCAAGTTTTGTCTTGTCGCCCTTTGTAATCAATGCTGTATACCCTGCATTTAATCCTACACGCTGTGATTTTGCTGTAAGAGCCGGATTAACTGAAATTGATGCCGAATTAACATAAGGTACTCCACCACCAGTTACGGATGAAGCATAAGTCATTCCGTTTGGACTTGAAAGTTCAAAAAGACTTTCACTGCCCGTTGCCGGAGCATAGGCAGATACTGCAGCTACAGCCATTAAAACTGCTGCAACAGCAAAAATTTTCTTTTTCATATAAAAACTCCTAATCTCTCCTAGTATAAAATATGAAAGATACCATTAAAAAAAAATGTTATTGATTAATAATGGTTACGATAAATTATATTGAATTTTAGAGACAATGGAAATAATAGGCACTAAAAAGATTTTTTTCATCTTTTTTCACTTTTTTTAGTTACAGTGATTGACATAAATTTTTATTTAATATATATTATCAAACATCACGCGGGTGTAGCGAAGCTGGTTATCGCGCTGGCCTGTCACGCCGGAGATCAGGGGTTCGAGCCCCCTCACTCGCGCCTAAAGCCTTCCTTAATCGGAAGGCCTTTTTTTTGTGTTTCGCACATTTAATAATGGCAAAGTTTTACATGGGAAGAACTTTGCAGCGAACACTTGTTACGGGTAATAGCGCAGCTGGTAGCGCACAACGTTCGGGACGTTGGGGTCGCTGGTTCGAATCCAGTTTACCCGAAAAGAGTAAAAGCACTTGCATTATGCAGGTGCTTTTTTTATGCTTAAAACATGTCTTTAAATTGTAACGAAATCAATCTTATTCTCCAGGAATTAAACCTTAAAGGGAGCTTTATTCAGGATATTATCCAGCCGGGCTACGATTCCCTGGCTTTATATACATATAAGGAAGGCGGCGCAAAAACCGTTTTCATCTGTACGGCTCATGACGCCTGCCGCATCTGCGAAGTCCGCCGTAAAATCACAAAAAACGAAAAACCGCTCCGTTTTATGGAATTTCTCCGGTCAAGAATTAAAGGCTGCCGCATTAATTCTGCCGAACAGATTGGCCTTGAACGCGTTGTCAAAATGGAAATTTCCAATGCAGAAGAAGAATTCGTCCTATATATAAGACTCTGGAATAATGCTGCAAATGTTATTCTCTGCGACAAAAACAATGTAATTCTTGATTCCATGTACCGCCGTCCCAACAAAAATGAAATGACAGGCGAAGTATTCCCGGAACCAGTTGCAGACATGACAAAATTCGACATAAAAGACAAATGGCCGGTAAGACAATTCACAATGCACAATTCACAATGCACAATTGAAGGTGATGAGAGCAAATCTTCTGCGAACGGGAAAAATATTCAGAATGAGAAAGCGTATCGATCGTTTAATGAATTCATTGACGCCTATTACAGTGAACACGGGGCAGCTCTTTCCCGTGAAGCACTTCTTGAAAAAGCTGAAAAATGGTTCAATACAAATCTTTCAAAACGCGAAGCGGCTTTAGCAAATCTTGAAAACAAACTTTCCTCCTTCAAAAACGCTGACCAGATGAAGCACACAGGCGACCTTATCCTGGCCTACGGCCACTTAATTGACGGCTCTTCCCGCCATCTGGAATGTGAAGACTATGAAACCGGAAAAACCGTCAGCATCATGATTGACCCGAAACTTTCAGCCCATGAAAATGCTGAAAAATATTACACTCAGTACAAAAAAGCCGTAAGCGGTTCAGAACAACTGGAACATGACATTGAAATTTCAAAACGCCAGATAGAAAAACTTAAGAGCCAGTACGAAGCAATGCAGAAGGAACAGAATCCTGTAAAAATCGAACAGATGCTCCGCCACGACTCAAAACCGGTTCAGCAGCAGAAAAAAACACATCCTGGCCTGGACTACACAGTAAACGGATGGTACATACTGGTTGGCCGCGATGCAAACGAAAACGACGAGCTTTTACGCCGCCATGTTCGCGGCGAAGACATGTGGCTTCACGTGCGTGACTTTCCTGGCGGATACGTTTTCATCAAGCACAAGAAAGACAAGACAATCCCCCTGGACATTCTTCTTGATGCGGCAAACCTTGCAGTTTACTATTCAAAAGCCCGCAATACGGGGAAAACAGATTTGTATTATACAAAGGTAAAATATCTGCGCCGTGCAAAGAACGGACCTAAAGGGCTTGTTATTCCAACCCAGGAAAAGAATCTCTGCATCACACCTGACAAGGAACGTCTTTCCCGCCTGGACATGCTGCAGAACACCAGCGACTAGGCCAGCTTAAAGCCCTGCCGCCATTAATGCCCCGGATAAAGGTCGGCGTCAAATGGAACTTCGCGGCGGAGTCGTTCAAGACTTTCAGCCATTTCTTTGTCGCTTCCGGTTGGAAGATCAGTGCGGCCGTAACCATTAAAAAACAGAGTATCTCCTGAAATGAGCTTCTTTTCAGTTTTATTATAAAGGCAGAGACAACCGGAAGTATGTCCCGGAGTAATCATTACTTTCCAGCCGTAAAAATCGTCACCTTCGAGAAGAAGAGTGTCTGGCTTTGGCTGGTTCATTAATGTTTCGGCAAGATCTTCAAGGCCCATTCCACGAAGACAGGATTTATTTATCATACCGTAACCGATTTCTGGCGCATCTATTGCAGAAACTGCGATTTTTGCGTTGGGAAATTTCTGTTTTATTGGGAGGATTCCTGAAATGTGGTCAAAATGACAGTGCGTCAGGAGAATTGCAACACATTCCAGGTGATTTTTTTCAAGGTAAAGGGTGATTTTATTTTCATCACCCGAAAAAGCACAGGCGGCCGGGTCTACTACAAAAACCTTGTTTCCTTCCACAGGAACAATATATGTATTAACCCTGAAAACGCCTGTCTGTATGCATTTAATTTCCATTAGTTACCGAAAGGTTCGTTTGTTGCAGCTCTTTCTGCAGCGGCAAGTGCTGCTGCATCTTCTGCACTCATAGCTTCTTCTTCAGACTGAGCTTCTACTGCTTCATCAGAAGCTTCACCCTTCTGGCGTGAAAGATTTACTGAAAGTTTGCGTCCACGGTATTCGTAATCGTTGAGAGCGGCAATTGCTTTTTCTGTGTCTTCTGAATAAAGCTGAACAAAAGAATAGTTTGCCAGGATTTTGATATTTCCGATGCGTTCACGGCCCAGACCGCCAACATTGATAAGAAGGCTTACCAGATCCCGTGGGAATACACGGCGGTTACGTCCAATGCTGATAAAAATTGTTGTAGACTGATCTTCTGGGATTTCTATACGCGGATGAGGCTGACGTTCTTCTGCGGCTTGAGGAGCTTCAGCTGTTGTTTCTGCAGCTTTTACAACTTTTTTATTTTCTTCACGTACATTTTCACGTGGCTCAATTTTTTTGTTACGGTTTTTGTCATTGCGGTCAAAACGGTTTGGGCGGAATGAATGATCATGTTTAAGTGCTTCACGAAGCAGGTAAGCAGCAACGTATTTTCTCAGTGAAAAAGGAACGTTCTTTTTGAAAAGTTTTACAAGTTCGGCAAGAGAGTCGATATCAACATCGGCTCTAACGTTGTTTACTGCATTTTCAAGAAAAGCTGCAGTCTGTTCTTCATTCACTTCAAAATTTCTTTTGTTGTTGTACATAATAATCCTCTTAAATTTTCTAATTAATTTTTAATAAAAATCCGAAATCAACCTGTACAAAACCTGTTCTGACGAGCAAAGGTCTGATTGCTTCGGGAATAATAATGTTCGGCATTAAAAGCCATTTTTCTTCGTCGGATTTCAGGGAAGAAACACACATGGAAATTAATTCTGTTCCAATTCCAAGTCCGCGAAAACGAGCGGAAACAAAAAAATTTGTTACTAAAATGACATTTTTCCGGTCGTCACAAACGGGTTTAACTAAAATACATCCTGCAAACTCATCAGATAAAGAATGACAGATAAAACCACTCTGTTCACTCTGACAGTCAGATTTAAAGCGGTTCTGCCACATCTGTTGAAAAGCTGAATTAACCTCAGCAGGCAGGTTGTCGTTACTTCCGTCTAAAATTGCGTACAAATTCTGTCTGATTTCTTCATTAAACTTTGGATCGTATTCTTCAAAAGAAAAATCATCGTGAACCAGCATATCATCTGATTCGGGTATCTGATCCAGTTTTTCAAGCCCCCAGACTTCACGCAAGGAATTGTACCACTCTGTAATAAATTCAAGCAGTTTCTGGTTTCTATATTTGTGCCAGAGCTTATCTGCTTCAGGGTACGACTTTACAACGTTTCTGAAATTTCTGAACACCCCTCTCCCGGAACGAAGCACTTCCATAAGTTCGTCATGAACCAAAGGAGAACGAATCCCTTCTGCAAAATCCTGTCGAAGGCGGAATCCATTCTCTGAAGTCCATTCCGGTATACTGTAAAATTTATCTTCATCACACAAACTTTCCGCAGCATCTGACTCAATTAAAGAACCTTTTTCAGCATCAATCACAAAGGACTGTTCCTGATTTTCAAGAGCTTTGAGCAGGTCAGTTTTAAGGCTGTCAGAAAGTTCAAATGTCATGATTCTTATTTAGGAAGATCAGTACGTTTTGTTACAACCTTACTGATAAGTCCGTATTTTACTGAGTCTTCAGCATCGAGCCAGTAGTCACGGTCTGTGTCCTTTGCTACCTGATCAAGGGGAGTACCTGTTTCATCTGCAATGATTTTGTTCAGTTTTGCACGTGTTTTTTCCAGTTCTTTTGCATGAATTTCAATATCTGTTGCAACACCGCGCATTCCGCTCATTGGCTGGTGAATAAGGTAACGGCTGTTTGGAAGTCCTACACGCATTTCTTTTGGAACTGCAAGGAGCACCAGAGTTGCGGCAGAGGCAATAAGGCCCATTCCTACCAGTACAACAGGACAGCTGATGAAACGGATTGTATCAAAAATAGCAAATCCGGCATCTACGTCGCCGCCAGGTGAGTCAATGTACATATAAATAGGTTTTTCAGCATCATCTGCTTCAAGAACCAGAAGCTGGCTTACGATTTTTTCTGCCAGTTCTTTGTTGATTTCGCCAGAAAGAATAATCTGGCGGGTTTTCATGAATTTTTCAGTAATAGAATCAGGCATTTTTGGAGCCTGATCTTTTTTTGCTTCTTCTTCGTCAAAATAGATTTTGTTCATACTATATAATATACCAAAAATTTTCCAATTATTCTATTTATTACTCGGCAAGTTCAGCCCATTTTTCTTCCCATTCGGCAATCTGAGAAGCCAGTTCTTCTATTTTTGCCTGAACAGCCTTTGCTTTTTCGCCGTTTGAGTAAACTTCCGGGTTTCCCATCTGATTTTCGTATTCGGCTTTCTGTTCTTCAAGCTCTGAAATCTTGTTTTCGCATTCAGTAAGAGCTTTTTCTTTCTTGCGTTTTGCAGCTTCCAGTTTTTTCTGTTCTTCCCAGGATAATTGAGAATTGACAGTTGACAATTGAGAATTATTAACGATTTCAGATTTACCAGGATTTTTTCCTGCTGCAGAAACCTTATTGTCCATTATCAATTGTCCATTTTCAATTTTTTCAATCTGTTCAATGTAATATTTATAGTCCCCGGGAAAATATTTGTATTCCCCATGCTTCAATTCCAGAACCTTTGTTGCAGCCCCTTCAATAAAACCACGGTCATGGGAAACGAAAATTACAGTTCCGCCAAAATCCATCATGGCCTGAAGAAGTACATCCTTCGAATGCATATCAAGGTGGTTGGTTGGTTCGTCAAGAATAAGAAGATTGATTGGTTTAAGCAGAAGTAACAGAAGCGCTACGCGGCTTTTTTCTCCACCGGAAAGGACGTCCAGAGACTTGTAAACATCGTCGCCCCGGAAAAGGAATGCACCAAGCATATCGCGGAGCTTTGGAATAAGTTCAAGGGGAGCTTCACTTTCCAGATAGTCCAGAATAGTCATGCTGCCTTTGATTTTTTCCGCGTTATCCTGGCTGAAGTACCCCATCTGAACGCCAGCTCCTGGAACAACTTCACCTGTAAAATTCGGATCCTGCCCTGCAATAATTCTGAGCAAAGTTGATTTACCGGCACCGTTTCGTCCTGCAACAACAAGACGCTCGCCGTTTTCAAGAGTCAGTTCCAGATTATCAAGGATTTTTTCTTTCCCGTCATAACTTTTTGTAATGCCGTTCAGGCGCAGAACAAGGCGTCCTGCATGAGGAGCGGCCGGAAACTTAAAGTGGATTTTTTTCAAGGATTCAGGGATTTCAATCTTATGCTCCATAATTTTATCAAGCATTTTTATTCGTTCCTGAGCTGCCACGGCTTTAGTTGCCTTGTAACGGAAGCGGTCAATAAATTCCTGAAGATGTGCAATTTCTTCCTGCTGTTTTTCGTATTCATGCATCAGGGTAACCAGTTCCTGTTGGCGAACCTTTTCGTAATGAGTAAAGTTTCCCCTGTACTGCTTAAGTTCGCCGTTGAAAAGTTCGTAAACTTCGTTGATTGTTACATCAAGGAAATAACGGTCATGGGAAACAAGAAGGAAGCCGCCCTGAAAATCTTTCAAAAAGCCTTCGAGCCAGTTTCGGGCTTCCAGGTCCAGGTAGTTTGTAGGTTCGTCCAATAAAAGAATGTCAGGATTCTGCATAAGGGCTTTTGCCAGAGCAATGCGCATCTGCCAGCCGCCGGAAAACTCTTCTGTGTTGCGGCCAAAATCTTCACGTGAAAAGCCAAGACCAATAAGAACACTTTCTGCTGTTGCTTCGCGGCGGTGCCAGCCGGAATCATCCAGGACCTGAATAAGACGGCTCTGTTCTTCAATAATTGCATCTGTGGCATTTGTCTTTAAACGTTCACCAAGCTCATCAATTTTTTCCTGCATTTCATAACCAAACTGAAAAGCCTTGTCTGCTTCTTCTTTAAGAGTGCAGCCTTTGTGAGTAAGACCTGACTGAGGAAGATATGCTATGCGGGCATCTTTTTGAGCCACACGGTTACCCGAATCCGGCTGCATAAGCCCAGCCATTACTTTAATAAGTGTAGATTTTCCGGTTCCGTTTGCCCCGGTTAAGGCTGCTTTTGTTCCTGCCTGCAGGTTTACTGAAACTTCTTTAAGAATGTCACGGTCACCGAATGCCAGCGACACTTTTGAAAACTGTACAAATGCCATAGATGTTCATTATATCAGAAATTTAATATTATTTTTAGCCACAAAGAACATAAAGAACACAAAGGTAATACGACCGGTCAAGGCACGCTTCGCTCAAGGCCTTGACTCAGCCGTTTTTTGGGTATCTGACCAGCATATACCCAAAATAAAAAAAGACCGCTTATACAGAAACATTTCCGTACAGCGGTCTTTTCACTTACAAAAATCTAATTGTCAATTATCAATTAGAGTGTCGGATACTTGTTGAAGTATTCTTTTGTCATCTTATTTACTACGCCGCAAAGAACGATGAGTGAGATACAGTTAGGAATAGCCATAAGACCGTTGAAAATATCAGCGATTGTGAATACTGCGTTTACTGTGAAGTAAGGTCCGATTGCAACAGCAATAATGAAAATCCAGCGGAAAACCATAACGACTTTCATGTTTCCTTTTGCAATGTATTCAAGACATTTTTCAGAGTAGTAGTCCCATCCAAGAATAGTTGTAAATGCAAAGAATGACAGACAGAGAACCAGGAGGAACTGTACTGATTGACCGTCACCACCAAGTACTTTGTTGAAAGAGTAAGCTGTAAGAGCTACACCCTTAAGATCCTGTGGGTTTGTCCAGAGACCACCTTCCATACCACCAATTACGATTGCAAGCCCTGTCATTGTACAGATGATAAGAGTATCAATAATTGTACCTGTCATGTTTACAAGCCCCTGTTCAACAGGTTCTGTTGTCTGTACTGGAGCTGCTGCGATTGGAGCAGAACCGAGACCTGCTTCGTTAGAGAAAATACCACGAGCAATACCTTTCTGCATTGAGTCTGTAACCTGTTTCAAAACGAAACCTGCAGCACCACCAGCCATTGCTTTGTAACCGAATGCTGATTTGAAGATAAGAGCAAATGCAGCAGGGATTTTTGTAGCGTTCATAATAACAATTGAAACTCCAAGGAATACGTAGATAACAGCCATAGCTGGAACAACTTTTTCTGCAACTTTAGAAATACGTTTAAGACCACCAAGAACTACCAGAGCAACACAGATTGTTACAATTGTACCTGCAATAACTGTTGACCATGAGTAAGCGTTAGAACCAATTGAGAATGCAATGTGAGCATTGTTTGGGTCGAATGCATTGTTTACGGCAGAAGTAATACCGTTAATCTGTGTCATTGTACCAATACCAAGAAGACCTGCCAGAACCCCGAAGAGAGCGAAAAGGATTGCAAGCCACTTCCATTTTGGACCCATACCTTTTTCGATTGTGTAGAATGGTCCACCAATAATATGACCATCATCAGCTACTTCACGGTATTTAATAGCAAGCATACATTCAGCATATTTTGTAGCAGTACCAAGAATAGCAGCAAGCCACATCCAGAAAAGAGCTCCAGGACCACCGGCTGCAATAGCTGTTGCAACACCAACGATGTTACCTGTACCGATTGTTGCTGACAGAGCAGTACACAGAGCAGCAAAACCTGAAAGTTCACCTTCACCTTCATTCTTCTTGAAGATACCTTTGAAAGCGCGGCCCAGTTTTGTAAACTGGATTCCGCGAGAAGCGATTGTAACAACAAGACCTGTTACAAGAATAAGAGCAATTGTAGGGATTCCCCAAACAATGTCATCAATTGAGTTCAGAATCTGATCAAACATTATTGATTCCTTCCTGCAAGTTAAAAAAATAAGAGCCGTTTTGCGGCTCTCTGAAAAGTGATTTATACAGAACAGTGTGATTTTCTTCTGTCCGCTTTGCCTGAGATATTTGCGCTAATCGCATTAACCCTTCGGCGCCCTGCCTCATTGCAGGAACTCTCCAGAGAGATGCCGAAACAAAACACGTTGCACGACATCTCTTAAAGTATAACATAAGGTTATACATATGAAAAGTTCAGAAAATCCGTTAAAATGAAATTTATGGCAGAATTTTGTTACAATTGTTTCAAACCAAAGGCCTGCTGCCTTTGCTCATACACAAAAGAAATGGATTCAGGCATCAAATTCGTACTCCTGATGCATCCAAAAGAAGCAAAGAAAAACCGCACAGGCACCGGACACATTGCCCGCATCTCTCTTACAGGCTGCGAAATAATCATGGGCTTAGATTTTGCCGAAAACAAACGGCTTCAGGAACTTCTTCACGATCACCGCTATTTTCCTATGATGATGTTTCCTGGTCCCGAAGCCTGGACCGCAAAAAAAGAAGGTTTCAAAGAAACACTGAAGGGCCGCATTCCCCTTCCTATCATTCTGGATTCCACCTGGTGGTGCGCAAAAAAAATGATCCAGCACAATCCTTTCCTGCTGAACCTTCCTCGCCTTTCTTTTTACGGTGACTATCGTTCAATTTATACTTTCAAAAAAGAACCTGAGCCGGAATATATTTCTACGGTGGAAAGCTGCTATTACCTCATAAAAGAATTCCAGGATAACGGCATTACAGACAAAAACGTCAATCCTGAACCGATGATGGACGCTTTTAAAGCCATGATAAAATTCCAGCTTCAGGCAGAAAACGAACGCATCCTGGGACTCCGTCCAAACGTACATCAGAAAGACGCAAAATATTCAAAGCTCCGGGATATTCCTGATTTTTAGTAGGGGAAAGCCTTCCCCTCGCTCCCATGCAACTCGCTCCGCTTTGTTGCATGTCCGCTACCCCTTCTCCGGGGATACCCCGGACCCCAAAAAAACTAGAACTTTAAGGTATAATTTACCCCAAGGGAATAAATTGTTGAAGAAGCGCCTCCACCGTTTTTGAACATATCTCCGTCACTCCAGTTTCTATCAAATTTTTTCTGATAAGTATCACCAATCAACAGCGGAACTTCTTGCATTGCTATTTTAAAATCAAATATATTATTCTTATTAATTTTATAAGTTAAATTCATATCAAATATGACTTCACTCAAACCATATCCATAAATAACATCCAGAAATTCATCTTCTCGAAGATTATGAAAATCATGTCCTGTAATATAATGATATATGCCCAAAAAGAAAGAATATGAAAACATAAAATGTGAAGTTACAGGAACCGACAGATTCCAACCAACATCTCCAAAAAACCGATTTTGTCTATAAGAAATTACATTTCCCGTCATATCCTTTTTCAACAAATCTTCATGCCAATATTCAACTTTATTATCCCAGGCATATTGAGAATAACCATTCCATCCACTAAAATAAAAGTTCTCTCCTCGAATCATCAATGATGGCGTTAATAAAGCACCTTCCTTCAGGTTTATTTTCCATCCTATTTGAGTCGAAAATGCAACATAATTTTCCAGGTAATTTTCATGCCAGGAATAATGAGTATTCTTTGTTTTATCACTTCCCATCCAGTCATAATCCTGCATCTGTCCACAACGGCCTGTATACCCAATACGTCCATCAGCATTTATTTCCAGATGCTTAAAAACATCCAGATCAACTTTTATTCCACAAAAAGGCATAGGATCAATATCCCAATCCAGACGGCTCATTAAATATCTTTCTGTTCCATCAAAGTCAAAAACATGCTCCCTGATCTGTCCGAAATACATTCCCACTTCCGGGGTAATGCTTATCTCAAATTTCTCCCCTGCAAATAACCCAAATGAGAAAACAAAACTAAAAATAGTAAAAAATATCTTTTTCATCTCAATTTTTCTCAGGAAACTTTACAGAGGAAGTGTTCTTCCTTCTTTTTTCCATTATTTTACTCACCTTTTTCCTTTTTTTGAATTTTAATTATAACCCCATTCCAACATAAAAAAAAGACTGCATCATTTTCTGACACAGTCTTTTCATCCGGCCGGACTTTGCAGTCGAATATTTTACATTTCAAAACTCTTGAATCTTCCTTCGGCACCTTCGCCAGAAGCGAACATACCGATTACAGTTCCAACAAAACCGCCTGCTTTTTCTACAGAAAGCATGGAAGCATCTGCGTCGGCAAGAATCAGTTCTCCGTTACAGTAAAAACTAAGGTTCTGAAGATTCTGTGAAACGCTCAAAGTAAATCCTGCAACTTCTGTCGGAACAGGGTCTGCTTCAGGAAGTGCTTTTTCTGCCAGAACTTTATATTCACCCTTTTCACGGAGAAGAACCTGTACAACAAGTTTTCCGCCTTTATTTACAACCTGCAGATTATAGAAGAAATCTTCATTCTGGAAACAAGAAAGACCTGCGGCATTTCCGTCATTTGGAAGTTCCGCATCCATAATCACTTCAGCATAGTAGGAGAAGTCAATCTGTCGGCGGGCAACAAAGCTTGCTTCCTTCAAGCTTCCAAGATCTTCAGCCCCCTTAAGAACCAGAGCATTGTCTTTAATAAATACTTTTTCAGGATTACGATTTCTTAAAGAAATCCATTCGTAATCCAGTTCAGGTTTTGTGAATACTGTTTTACGAGCTGGAAGCTTCTTTTCAAGCTTTGCATCGTAACGGCGGAGAACGTTTCCGTCTGTGTCATATTCTTTTTCTACAAGACCAGTCTGCCAGCTTGCCCATGGCCATTCATCTTCCCACATAACAGGAACCATGAATGTTTCGCGTCCCATATTGCAGAAACGAGGTCTGTTTCCATCGTTTGAGTAAGGACGGCTTGCCAGAAGAACCAGCCACCATTTTCCGTTCTTATCTTCAAAAAGATCTGCATGTCCAACATAAACAATGTCAGCTCCCATACCAAGGTGACGGTGTGTTAAAATCGGGTTTGCAGGTTTTCCAACAAATGGTTCATCAAGGGATTTTGTACGTGCAACCATTACTGCGTGTTCAGGACCTGTACCGCCTTCGGCGTGGAGAAGGTAATACCATCCGTTGATTTTGTAGATATGGGGACCTTCAGGCCAGATACAGTCTTTAAGAGCTCCACGCCAGATTCCTTTTGGTTCACCTTCAAGGTCACCGTTTTCAAGATTTACTTTCTGAATATAGATTTCCCAGTTACCATTGTATTTGCAGCCTTCAGGAGCCGGATGAGTTCCTACATACCAGCAAGTCCCGTCATCATCAAAGAAGAATGAAGGGTCAATTCCGTCTGCTTTTGGCATGAATACAGGGTTTGACCATGGACCTGCAGGATCTTTTGCTGTTACAAAGAAGTTTCCGCCTGCATCAACATTTGTACAAATACAATAGAAAGTTCCGTTTGAATAACGGATACAAGGAGCAAAAAGCCCGCGGCTTGTACTCTGATTCAGGAATGTCATCTGCTCAGGGCGGTCAATTACGTTACCAATCTGTTCCCAGTTACAGAGATCTGTACTTTTGAAAACAGGAAGCCCCGGGAAATATACAAAAGAAGAGTTTACAACGTAATAAACTCCGTCTACACAACATGCTGTTGGATCGGGATAAAATCCCGGAAGAATAGGATTCAAAATAGTTTTGTTCATGGTCACATATTAACTTTGATAAAACGTTTTTTCTATAAGGATTTTTTCGGAATATGGTATAATTTTCTCTATGTCCGCAAAACAAAAAAATAAATCAGTAAAACTTTCATTTTCATTAATCCTGAAACTTATTTTAACCGCTTTGATTATCATTGCTGTTATTTTTGCAGTTGATTACTGTTCAATAAAAACAAAGACTCAGAATGCGACAACGGAAAAAGTTCACGAAACCCGCGAACAGATTCAAACAGTTGCCCTGGAAGTATTAAATGAAGTATGTCCACCTCAACCAGTTTCTGAGCCGAAAACACAAAATGCATCAGATTCCAAAACCAATGATATTGAAGTCAGAAAAACAAGTTTTGAGACAAATTACTCCTCCTCACCACCTGTCTTAGTGGAAGAAAACCTTGAACTTCCTCTTTGTGCCGCCTCAAAAACAGGAACTGCCCAAGACCATCAGATACGCAGGTTCGGGAACTTCGTCATCTGCTACAGAGAAAGTTATGAACAGGCAGAATGGGCAGCATACTGCCTTGAAAAAGAAGAGCTTGTAAAAAATGCATCCCGCGGAAATGATTTTCGCCCGGATCCTGAAATTACAACAGGGTCCGCCTCTCTTGCCGACTATAAAAAAAGCGGTTACGATCGCGGTCACCTGGCTCCTGCCGCAGATTTCTCTTTTTCTGAAGAAGCAATGAGCGAATCTTTCTACCTAAGTAACATGAGCCCCCAGGCACCTGGATTGAACCGGGAAATCTGGCAGTACCTGGAAGGACAGGTCCGTAAATGGGCTGAAGACTACGGAAAAGTTTACGTAGTAACAGGACCAGTCTTTGAGAAACCTGCAACAGAATATGACTCCATCGGTCCGAACCAGGTTTCAGTTCCTGAATATTATTACAAAGCCCTTCTGGCCCCCGACGGAGATTCCCTAAAAGCTATAGGTTTTATTCTTCCAAACAATAAATGCCCTGATACTTTCTGGGATTACGCAGTTTCAGTTGATGAAATTGAACGCCGTACAAACCTTGATTTCTTCCATCTCCTTGATGACACACTTGAAAATAAAATCGAAGCAAATACATCACTGGAAGGTTGGAAATAGATAGTTAGACAAAAAAATAGGCAGGTATCCGCCTTGTGGATTTACCTGCCTGTTCTAATTGGATCAGAGAGAGGACGGAATTAACAATACCCGCCTTTTCTGCCACAGATGCACTAGCACCTTATGAATATAGTATGTACCAAGACTTACGAGAAGTCAAGAAAATTTGTTTTAAAATAAAAAAAGAAACGGCGGGTTCCCCGCCGAGCCGGCAGTTCGTCGCAGGGGCTCCTCACTTCCCTCGCTCAAAATGCTCTTCGAGCATTTTGACGGCATAGCCGTCGCTCGGTATATACGACCTCAGCCAACTCTGTTCGCTTCGTCGTTTGCATGAGAGGAAATTATTTAAGTCGCCGCATTCTGCGGCTTGTGCATAGGCCAGCCGTTCACAAGTTTTACTGCTGTCCTTTGCTGTAAGGAAATTATTTAAGTCGCCGCATTCTGCGGCTTGCGCATACGTCGCTTCGCGCCGTTTGCATGAGAGGAAATTATTTAAGTCGCCGCATTCTGCGGCTTGTGCATCAATTTCCCGCTTATTTATAAAGAAAAATGTATGTACGTGAAGTGATCCGCTTTCGGAGAAAGTGAAGCGGAAAGTCTCAAGATGACAGTTTTTATATTTAGCCGGCTATGCCGGTTAAATATAAAAAGCCGGCAACTATCTACTTTCCCGCCAAAGGGCAGTATCATCGACGCAAGAGAGCTTGACTTCCGTGTTCGGAATGGGAACGGGTATTGCCTCTCCGCTATGGTCACCGGCATTTTATTCAAGGTTTATCAGAAGTAACGGTAAGTTCATTTCTGAAGCACCGCTTCTTCATATGGAAAAACGTTACAAAGGATTATGAACGGAATCAATAATATGGTCAAGCCTCACGACTTATTAGTAATGCTCGGCTGAATACGTCACCGTACTTACACCTGCATCCTATCAACCTGGTAGTGTCCCAGGAGTCTTTAGGGGGATTAAATCCCCAGGGATGTCTCATCTTGAGGTGGGCTTCCCGCTTAGATGCTTTCAGCGGTTATCCCTTCCGAACTTAGATACCCAGCACTTACCCTTGGCAGGATAACTGGTAAACCAGAGGTTCGTCCAC
>JAHBAD010000169.1 GCA_018385395.1 Treponema sp. | reverse complement strand
ATTATTGGGAGATGAAAAAAATGATAGAACTTTCCCACGTATCCAGAAATTTCGGGACATTTCGTGCGGTAAATGATGTTAGTTTTTCTATTCCGACAGGGCAGATTGTAGGTCTTCTTGGACCTAACGGAGCCGGAAAAACTACTACAATGAGAATGATTACAGGATTCCTTTCTCCATCAGACGGAAAAATCCTTATAGATGGAACTGATATTTCGGAATCTCCTGTGGAAGCAAAAAAGAAAATCGGTTACATGCCGGAATCTGCTCCTCTTTACAGCGATATGATCGTAGAAGATTACCTTCGCTATATTGCAGATATGCATGGTGAAAACCCTGATGAAAAAGTTCCGGCTCTTTGCGCCGAATGCGGACTTAAAGAAGTAATGAACAAAAATATCAGCGATCTTTCACGTGGTAACCGTCAGCGTGTTGCTCTGGCTCACAGCCTTATACATGATCCTGAAATCCTTATTTTGGACGAACCAACATCCGGTCTGGACCCAAACCAGGTTGAAGATGTGCGCAATATTATCCGGGAAATCGGAAAAACTCGTACTGTAATTATTTCAACACATATTCTTAGTGAAGTTGAAACTTTGTGTTCACGTGCAATCATTATTGCTGGCGGAAAACTTGTTGCCGACAGTCCGATTGATGAACTCCGGGCAAGATTCGGAAATGAAATGAGCGTGAAGCTTGTTCTTGGAAACGCTGACTCTTCTGCCGTTGAAGAAGATCTGAAAAAAGTTTCAGGAGTTGCAGAAGTAAAACTTACAGAAAGTGATGTTCCGGGCTCTGTGGGTGCCGTCGTATCTGTAAAAGGAAGTGATGAAATCCGTCCTGAACTTTTCAAGGCAGTTGTAGAAAAAGGCTGGACTCTTTATGAAATGTCAGTTCAGAAGAACAGTCTTGAAGATGTATTCCATACACTTACAGCAGCAAAGGTGGAGGCATAAAATGGCAGAAAATAAAAAATCAAAAAGCACCACTTGTATTATTTATAAACGTGAGCTGAAGGCATATTTTACAAGTCCTACAGCATATATTGTTACAGGCCTTTATCTTCTGATAACAGGTCTTGTTTTCTTTTCATCATTTTATCTTTATAACCGTGCAGAATTGAGACAGCTTTTCGGACTTCTGCCTTTAATTCTTTCCTTCTTTGTTCCAGCTTTAACAATGCGTGTTTTTGCAGAAGAACGAAGAAGCGGTTCTATCGAAACTTTGATGACTCTTCCTGTAAGTGAAACAAGTGTTGTTGCTGGAAAATATCTTTCGTCTTTTGTAAGCACACTGATTATGATTGCTCCGACACTTTTCTACCTGCTTCCGGTATGTATTTTTGGAAAACCAGACTTTGGACCAATTGTTGGCGGATATCTTGGGACCGTTTTCCTTTGTGCATGTTTTGCAGCAATCGGAATATTTGCCTCATCGGTAACTAAAAATCAGATTATTGCATTCTTCCTTGCATGGGTAATCTGTATTGTTCTTACAATGATTGACCAGTTCCTGATTTTCCTTCCGGCACCGATTGTAAGTTTCTGTAACTTTATTTCGGCAAATGCACACTTTACATCAATTGCACGCGGTATTGTAGATACACGTGACATTCTTTATTTTGTTTCCCTTGCTTCTCTTTTCTTTGTAATGACTGTAAAAGCTGAGCAGAAGGCAAGAGCATAGGGGAGGGCAGAAATGAAAAAGTTTATAGACTGGATTAAAAGTCCAAAAAGCGATTTTGCATTATTTGTAATCCTTCTGATTCTGGCAAATTTTGTTGGACGCAAAGCATTCCTTCGTTTTGACCTGACTCAGCCAAAATCATATTCCATTTCAAAATCAAGCAAACAGATGGTAAAAACTCTGGAAGAACCACTTTCGATTAAAGTGTTCTTTGATGAAAATCTTCCGTCACCATATAACAGCTTTGCACAATATATCAAAGACCTTCTTGCAGAATATGAAGGTGCTGCAGGAAAGAATTTTTCTGTATCATACATGGATATGAAAAAGCCTGATAATCAGGAACTGGCTTCAGACTTCGGGCTGCGCCAAATTCAGATTCAGGAAGTAAAAAATAATGAAGTTGGCCTCAAACAGGTTTACATGGGTATGGTTATTTCATACGGAGACGCTGTAGAAAAACTTGATGCCGTAACTTCAATTAACGGGCTTGAATATAAAATCACATCAACTATTTCAAACATGATAAGTAAGGTTGATACACTGAGTGGTCTTGGAAAGGGTAATAAAATAAAACTGACACTTTATCTTACACCAAGCCTTAAAAATCTGCGTATCAGCAATATGGATAAAGTTGAAGCACTTGTAAATGAAACATATAAGCTTGTAAATAAAAAGAATATGGACCGTATTGATTTTGAAATTCAGGGACCAACTTCTGTAATGGTAAATGAAGTTTCAGATAAATATGGTATTCAGACTGTTTCATATAAAAACGGTTCGGGTACTGATGAAAAGGGCTGCTTCGGTCTGGTAGTTTCTATGGGAGACAAGTTCCAGGTTCTGCCTCTGCAGATTCAGCGATCCTTCTTTGGAAATATAGTTGCAGGACTTGAAGACCTGGAAGAAAATCTTAATGCAGGTATTCAGACTCTTCTTTCAAAATCAACAAAAGTTGGTTTTGTAGTAGGGCATTATGAACATAAACTTGAAGATGAAAATGATTCAGCAAACTTTATTTCTGTAATTGAAAATGCAGGTTACGAACCTGTTCAGCTGGACCTTATGAGCCAGGATATTCCTGCGGGCATGAGCACAATCATTCTGGACGGACCTCAGCAGGATTATGCAGAAGAAGAACTTTATAAAATCGACCAGTTCCTTATGAAGGGTGGAAATGTTCTGTTCTTTGTAGATCCAATGTTCGCTCAGGGCGGAAACCAGTATCAGATGTCTCAGTATTATCCTCTTAATCTGAATATCGATACTCTTCTGAATACTTATGGAATAAAACGTGAACAGAATATGGTGTTTGACCAGAACTGTCACCAGCAGAATCATCAGCAGTATGGCAAACTGAATTATTACTGGGTTCCTGTAATTCAGAAAAATAACCTTGCAAAGCACAGCATTACAAATAACCTTGGTTACGTTTACATGCTTTCGAACGGGGTAATTGATTCAAGCGAAGCAAAGGCAAATAAAGACCTTAAGACTACTGTTCTTGTACGTTCTTCTGATAAGTCATGGGTTGAAGAAAAGGATATTATGCTGAATCCTATCGTTCTGACACCACCAAAAACTGCTGATTATAAACCTTATGAGCTTGCTGTTTTGGTTGAAGGAAAATTCAAGAGTGCATTTGACCATGCCGTTATGTCTACAGTTTATGATGAAGACGGAAACGTAGTTGATACATCAAATGATGAACTAACAGCAGCTAGTTTCCTTTCTGAAAGTAAACTTCCTGGAAAAATCTTTGTAGTGGGTTCTTCTCAAATTACAACAGCACAACTTTTTGATAAAAACTCAACAAGTCCTATCGCCATGTTCCTTGTAAACGTTCTTGATTATGTAAACGGGCGCGAAGAACTTTGTACAATGCGTACAAAGGGACTTGCACTTAATACTCTGGAAATTAAATCTCAGGCACTGGCTCAGACTCTTAAATATTTCTGTATTTATGGTCTGGTGGTCCTTGTTGTCGTTGCAGGTCTTATTGTTCTGCGTATTCGCGCTAAACATCGTGCTGAAATCAGAAAGCGTTACAATCCTGATGATACACGCGAAATTGTTAAAGAAAAGAAATCAAAAAAGGATGGTGAATAATGAAAACTAGAAAAATAGTTCTGGCATCTGCATGTCTGGTGCTTCTGGTAATTGCAATTATTCAGACTGTGAGCGGTCACATAGATCCTGTAAAAGTTGTTCAGATCAAAGAAGAAATTGACGAAATCAGAATTGATCGTCCTGAAGGACTTTTAAACCTGAAAAAATCCGGCGGAGACTGGATTATCGATGGAAAATATACAGCAAATCTCAATGAAGCTGAAAGCATTGCCGATGCGTTCGCTTATGTAAAACTTCTTGGAAAAGTAACAAAAACTGATAACGAAGAAGTTCTTGCAAAATATGATTTGAATGAAGAAAACGCCTGTAAGGTTTCTGTTTTCCATAATGGTGAAGAACTTCGTTCTTTCCGTGTTGGAAAAGCAACATCAACAAACTCTCAGGTTTATCTTATGATGGATAATAGCACTGAGGTTTATATGGCCGCAGGATCAATTCAGAATGAATGTACAAAATCAATAAATGAATTAAGAAGTCGTTCAGTATTCCAGCTTTCAAAAGATGAAATGGTTTCTGTAACAGTTAAGCCTGTTGATGGAAACGCATGGACAATCACTCGTGGCGGGGAGGGAAATGTGTGGACTGCAAGCGGGGAAGGCGTAGATTCAAGCATGGAACTTGATGCTGAATCAACTTCGGCATGGTTCAATGGATGTGCTTTTGTTGCAGCAACAGAATGGCTTGGGGATAATGAATCAATTCCTGCAGAAAAGATTTTTGATATTGAAATCAAACTTGATTCAAAGACTGTAAGTCTTGAACTGTTCCAGGCTGACGATGAAGATGGAACAGATACTTACTGGGGACGTTCTTCAGAATCGCCTTACGGCTTCAAGCTTGCAAAATACACTGTTGATAAATACAGAAAAAATCCTGAAGACTTTTCAAAATAAAAACTGATGAAGGGGTTGCAGTGATGCAACCCTTTTTTAATTTCAGGTATAATATATTTATGATTAAACTGATTGCTTATCTTGGAAATTACGGGGCTGAATACAATCTTACCCGTCATAATGTTGCATGGTTTTTTGCAGATTCAATGCCATGGGCAAATAAACTTTACTGGCAGAGTAAATTCAAAGGACAATTTGCATCCTGTACTCCGGCAGAACTTGCACAGTGGGTCTGTGATGCAGGGGTGGCTTCAAAGAAAGATGGAAGCCCGGTTCATGTTCCGGAGGACGCTCAAGACCACATTTATTTTATCAAACCTGAAACTTACATGAATCTTTCCGGCGAAAGCATTATTGAAGTTGCGAACTTTTACAAAATTAAGCCGGAAGAAATTCTCGTAATTCATGATGAACTGGAACTAGCTCCTGGTTTTTACAGCTTCAAGTGGAGTGGTGGTCTTGGCGGACACAATGGTCTTCGCAGCATGAAGACTTGTTTCGGCACAGCAGATTTTTTTCGCATGCGTTTTGGAATCGGACGTCCGAATCACAATGATATTGCAGGTTACGTTTTAAGCCGTTTTTCAGAAGACGAACAGATTCATTTGAGCCAGGTTTTTGTTGCAGCAACTCAAAAACTTATAAAAGTGCTCTTCAGTAAAAAGCCTGAAGACTTTGTTGGAAAGTGGGAAGTGTAAATGCCTGAATCAGATACAGAAAGAACAGTAGAAGCATACCGCCGTTTCCTTGGGGTTATAAAAACTTTACGTGGAGAAAACGGTTGTCCATGGGACAGGGAACAGACGCCCCTTTCCATGCGTGATGATTTGATTGAAGAAACCTTTGAAGCCGTTGATGCAATTACTTCAGAAGATTCTGTTCATGCAAAAGAAGAGCTTGGAGACGTTCTTTTAAACGATACAATGATTTCTTACATGTATGAGCAGAAGGGCGACTGGAAAATTGCAGATTCAATCAATGAACTTTCAGATAAACTTATCCGCCGCCATCCTCATGTATTTAAGGAAAGCGAAGGGGCAAGCCAGGTTCAGAACGCTGCCGACACGGCAGACAAAGTTCTTTCTCAGTGGGAAAGAATAAAGCAGAACGTTGAAGGCCGTAAAAACAAATCGGTTCTGGATTCAGTTCCGGAAGGTTTTCCACCGCTTCTTAAATCATACAAATATGCAAAGAAAGCCATAAAGAAAGGTTTTGACTGGCCCGAAATTGAAAGCTGCCGTGCCAAGGTCGAAGAAGAGTGGCAGGAAGTGATTGAAGCAGAAAAAACTGTAACTTCTATGTCGGGCGGGAAGCCGCTTGAGGTTTCAAGTAACTCTGAACTTGATGAAGCACATCTTCACCTTGAAGAAGAACTTGGCGATTTGTTTTTTTCAATTGCGGCTTATTGTGTGAAAGTGGGGATAAATCCTGAAAATGCCGTTGCTCGTGCAAATAAAAAGTTTTATGAACGTTTCACCTTTGTTGAAAAAAACATGGAGATAAACAGCTGGCCCATGGAAAACACAGATGAAAGCCGTAAGCATATGAGCGAACTTTGGAAAGAGGCAAAAGAACATGAACGGGGAAACATTTCTGAATAGTCTCCTAAAACACTGCTGTAAACGTGCCGAAACGTACTGCCCGGGTAATTTCTCATCTTTTGGTTTTGAGTGGGCGAGACTGTTTCTACGGGCTCTTGGGAACATCTTTTTATACGTTTTCATATCAGGCGGTTACATGATTATAGCAGATGCAACTTAGCTGAACAAAAGCCAATAAGATATCAGACATTGGGTTTATAGAAAACTTAAATTTTAGCAGGACTTCTTTTTACAAAGTTTTCAAACTCTTCAAGTTTTTCAGAAACACTGCGCTTGTTGTAAATACTGAAAAATCTTTTCCCGGCACGGATTTTGAATTTATCAAAGTCAATGACTGGTTTCTCATCCAGCTCAACTGCTTTTTTACGGAGAATAGTGCCAAGATGCATTGATGTAGCAAAATCAATCATAAATACACCAAAAACTGAACCAACAGTAAAAGAGAAAAGCTGATGATTCATGAACCACATAATCATTCTTGTAATTGGCGGATACAGAAAGAAGTAATATAACAGACTCAAAACGCCCCAGATTATTGTAAATTTTGGACAGATAACGCCCTGAATATTTCCTTTTTCATTTGAGTAATCCCAAAGTTTGATGTGCATTCCTTTTACAAAAATGATACCAGCAATATATTCAACAAGAGTCATTGCTGCCGCCATAATCACAAACAAAATCAGATAGTGAACAGCACCGCCATGATCAAAGCGGACAAGAATTTTTTCAAGATAGCTTAATGCATAAAGTACTACAACTCCAAAACCGTAAAGAGGAAGGTAAGGGCCTGTAAGAAAGCCTGGATTCAACCAAAGACGGTCAGGATTATTAGGGGAAATGAAACGGCGGAAAAATAATTCAAGAACCCAGCCAATTATGGCACCAAAGAAAAACAGGAAACAAACAAGAATAAAAACTTCATAAATTTTCGAAAACATATAAGCCTCCGTAAATAATACTTTGCTATCTAAATATACTAATTTCCGCTTCTTCTTAAAAGTTCAAAACAGCAGCGGGAATTATGATAAGCAGTTTTCCAGTTTCCGCCTTTAGGATTTTTCAGATCTGGTGTTCCATCGGGAGAAACTGCCCACCACCATTCTCCACCTGTTTTATCAACCTGGAAATTTTGAATCCAGTTCCAGATTTTTTCAACTGCATCAGAATAGCGTTTTTCACCAGTCATTTCCCAGGCGTTGTAAAAACCGTTTATGGCCTCGGCCTGAACCCACCAGATACGAGTCCGGTCACGCTTATTATTGTGGTATAGGTTTTCCATGGCGCCGGTTTCAGAGTCCACGCCTTCGTTTAAAGCTACTTCAGCCATGTGAAGAGCGGTGATTCGTGTTTCCTGTTTGATCTCAGTATCATTTAATTCACAGGCTGCTTCCCATAAAAGCCAGGACGCTTCAATGTCATGTCCATAACTGATTTCGTCTTCAATGCGTCTCCAATCCATATTGAAGAACATTCCAAGGTGTCCGTCATTCTGAAGGATTTTTGTATTGGTTGTGTGAATAAGTTCTCTAAGAGCAGTTCCAATTTCCTGGCGTTTAGCGGTAGCTTCTGGGAAAACAACAGGAAGTGTCCGGTAAAGATTTGTGAATGCTTCCATAACGTGAAGGTTTGTATTCATGCTTTTTGCACAATTCAAATCAATTGCCGAAAGGCTCATGTCGTCAGTTTCAGTCCAGTCTTCAGCGCATGCTTCTATGTAGCCGCCAAACTTTCTGTCGCGGGCGTATTTTTCCATCAGGTCAAAAAGTTCCAGGGCTTTTGTCATATGCAGCTCTGCCTGATTTTTGTCTCCACGCAGTTCAAGAATTGCTGCTGCATATTCGGAAAGACCGTAACAGCAGAATGCTTCCCCATAAATCTGTTTTTTCGAAATATCAGGAGTTCCGTCAGGCATAACTGTCCAGTAAACACCACCATTGGTTTTGTCAAAGAATTTATTCAGGATCACATCAGCTGCAAAATCAGCCATTTCAAGGTATCTGGTATCTTTAAAAAATCTTGCTGCAATCGAATAAGACCAGAGAAAGCGGGATGTCATTACAACAGCTCGAGGGCTTTTTTCATTCTGGGAATTATCATTTCCGATTATTCCGAAGAAGCCTTCATTGCCTTTTGTGGTATCGCGAGAGTATTTTTCCCAATATGGAAGAATGTTCTGTGTAAGTTCGTTTCTAATTGATTTGAAAAAATTAACGTCCATGGTTTTTCCCCCGTTGAATAAAGTCCATATGGCTTTTCTGTTTACCGGTTATTCGGTTTGTGTTTCCAGCTTCGCTTCTGATTCTTTCATCATTATTGGAAGAATGACGGCCACCATTCTGGCTTGAAGGCTTGAGCCATTGGGCGGTTTTCGCACTTTTTTCCGATTCTGCAAAAGCCTGCCATTCAGCAGGTTCCGGAACTTCAAACTTCATGTGTTCTTCTGTGTATGGATGATCGAATTCCAATGTTCTTGCATGAAGGCAAAGGCGTACAAAAGGATCTGATTTTGCGCGGAAATTTTCATCGCCGGCAAGAGGGTATCCTTTACTTGCAAGGTGTGCGCGAATCTGATTTTTCTTTCCTGTATCAAGACTTAGTTCAAAAAGCGTGTAAGCCTTGCCACGTGTCACAACTTTGAAATGTGTGCGGGCAGGTACTGTTTTGAATTCCTGTTTCCCCTTCTTACCACCTAGATGTTTTTCGTAAACTGAATCTTCCCGCTTGCCCGCACTGCGTCCCGGTTTGTCACCGGCCTTCGGCACAAAACCAACATTGTATGCGTTGAATGCCAGCGGGGCATCTATGAGCCCTGAATCAGGAAGTGGTTTTTCTTTTGCAGGGTTTTCGGCAAGCGCACGGTAAAGCCGTTCAGTTACCATCTGATGCCAGCTGTCCATAATGACTTTCTGGGCAGGTTCTGTAAGAGCGAACATCATGACTCCACTTGTGTCACGGTCCAGGCGGTGAACTACCAGAGGTTTGTGATGAGAATTGAGTATTCCTCGTTTTCGCATCATTTCTTCAAGAACGCCCTGTGCAGTTCTTGCATGGCTTCCAGGGTAAGGACAGCTTAAAATGCCGCTTGGCTTATTAATAATTACAATCCACTGGTCTTCATAAAGGACTTCTATTTTTTCGTGGCCGAAGTCTTTTTTATGGACCATTTTATATTCAGTTGAGTTTTTCATTTTCTTTCATTTTTATATTAGCGATATTGCAGGAAAATTAATATAAGTCGTGATACAATATTGCATTATGAATCCACACAAGATTTTTATTGAATACACACACAACAACACAAATCGCTTTTTTACAACAGATATTTCATCACAGGAAGGTACTTCAGGAGATGAGATTTTAAAAGCCCGTTACAGTTTAAAAGACGGACGTTTTATACTGGCACTTTTCCCATCCTCAAAAGTTACGGTAAGACAGGTAATGGTTTCCGGAGAAATTGTGACACCAAGAAAAAGCCGGACCCGCTATTTTCTGAATGGTTATCAGAGCTGGACAGACAGTCGTGAATATACTTCAAACGAAGTTGAAAAAACGGTTGGACACATGCCGGATTTTATAAATAAAAAATTCGGCTTTGAATCATACGGCGATTATACTTTCTGCGGGAAAAAGCTTTCAAAAGGAAATTATCACGGCTGGACTTACGCTTATGCAAAGCTTGGTGAGGATTATGAATTTATAGGTTCCCTTTCTGAACTTGCAGGAGAAAGTGCCCGAATTATTCCGGAAGCAAAAAAATCCTATGCATTTGCACTTATTAAGTTTTTCACAAAAGAAAATAAATTCGAAGTTTATGCTGATGCAGACGGCATCGAATATGAAATTTCTGAGCCTGTTGAAATGCTTGATGTGGTTTTTTTATCGGGAACAGAGGACGGAGTCTTTGACAATTATTTCAAACTTGCAGGAATTGAAAAACCGAAATCAGAACCTGTTGTTGGCTGGACAAGCTGGTATGATTTTTATCAGGACATTAACGAAAAATGTCTTATGGAAAACATTCAGGGGCTTTCAGAAAATGGCAGCAACCCTTTCCGTGTTTTTCAGATTGATGATGGTTATGAACCTTTTGTTGGAGACTGGCTGTCTGTTGACGAGAAGAAGTTTCCCAATGGCCTTGAACCAATAACCAAGGCGGCAAAAGAAAAAGGAATGAAAACCGGCATCTGGTTTGCTCCATTCAGCGCAGAAAAAAAATCAAAGATTTTTAAGGATCATCCTGACTGGTTTATGAAAGATGATACCGGGCATCCTGTTCTTTGCGGTTGTAACTGGAGCGGCTTTTACGGAATGGATATTTACAATGAAGAAGTCCGCGGATACATAATCCGCTCATGCCGTCACTTTATTGATGATCTCGGCTTCACACTTTTAAAAATCGACTTCCTTTATTCAGTGTGTCTTGTCCCTCGTAAAGATAAAACCCGCGGCCAGGTTATGCATGACGCTCTTGTTTTTTTCCGCGAAGCTTCCAAAGGAGCAGAACTTTTAGGCTGCGGCGTTCCACTTGGTTCAGCCTTCGGCCTTGTTGACTATTGCCGCATCGGAACCGATGTTTCTTTAAGCTGGAACGACAAGCTTTATATGCAGCTGTGTCACCGTGAACGACCAAGCACAAAAAATACGATTTTGAATTCTTTGTATCGCCGTCAGCTTGACGGACGTGCGTTCCTGAATGACCCGGATGTTTTCCTGCTCAGAACTTATAATGAAAAACTTGGAACAGAACGAAAGACTCTGCTTTCAAGAATCAATGCTCTGGCTGGGTCCCTTGTTTTCACAAGTGACAATCCATCATCTTATAATCATGAACAGAAAACAGAACTGGAAAAAGTAGTAAAACTTACAAAAGCAAAAATCAAAACTGTTGAGTCAAACAGAAACAAAATTTCTATCTTTTACGATCCTTTGGATGGAGAAAATGGAGAGAGTGTGTTGAGATTTAACCGTAAAAATGGGAAAATGAGAAAATAATTTAACAAATAGGAGTTTTTCCAATGGAAGATACAACTGTATTTCTTGCACAGGAAACAGAAGCTATTTCATCATTTGTGAAATGGCTCAGGACTTTTTGTACCTGGGACAATCTTGTAAAACTGGTCTTTACGGTTCTTGTTATTCTGATTTTATGGATTATTTATAAAATAATCCTTCGAACAATCAGGAAAGTTCCGGCGGAAAAAGTGTCAATACATAAGACAATGCTGCTTACAACTGTTGTTAAGTATGCGTTTTATGTAATTGTCATTATGTTTGTTCTGAGTCGTTTCGGCGTTAAGCTCAGTGCCATTTGGGGAGCTGCAGGAATTGCCGGAGTTGCCCTCGGTTTCGCTGCCCAAACTTCAGTCAGCAATATTATCAGCGGTATTTTTGTTCTAACAGAAGGAACAATTAAAATCGGAGATTTTATTTCCGTAGGCGATGTCTCAGGTGTTGTAGACAATGTAAACCTGCTTTCCGTTCGCGTACACACATTGGATAATCAGATGGTACGTATACCGAACTCTACTGTAATCAATTCGAATCTGACAAACTTTTCATTCCATTCGAAACGTCGTTTTACTTTTAATGTTTCAATTGCTTATGAAATGGATATGGAAAAAGCTTTGGAAGCTTTGAATAAGGCACCTACTCTTTGTCCTACAGTTCTTCAGGATCCTGCTCCTGCTGTATGGTTTGACGGTTTCGGAGATTCAGGAATCAACATGACTGCTGCAGTATGGTTTAATTCTTCTGACCTTGTTGCAACTAAAAATGCAATGTACGTAGCAATCAAAAAATGTTTTGATGAAGCTGGAATTGAAATTCCTTACAACAAGATTGTTGTTGATTCAGGAAAACTTGCTGTTGAATCAGTATCATCAAAGGCTGCCGCTAAAACAGTGAAGGCTCCTGCAAAAACGACAAAGTCTAAAACTTCAAAAGTAAAATAATGAAGAATCAGTTCAATGATTTCACATGGGAAAAGATGCTGAATCTTTTTCCCGTGCGGAATTACAATCTTGCAGACTATTTCAAAATCCTTTCTCCAGACTTTCCAGACTTTCTTACAAAGTATCTTGAACTTCCTGTAATGCAGCGGCTCAAAGGAATAGGATTATTGTGCGGAACCGACTGGACTGCTTTATACAAAAACAGATTCTATTATTCACGCTTCGACCATTCCCTTGGCGTAGCACTTATTGTCTGGCATTTTACTCACGACAAAAAACAGTGCCTTGCAGGCTTATTTCATGATCTTTCAACACCGCTTTTCAGTCATGTTGCAGATTTCCGTAAGGGAGATGCATTGACTCAGAGTGCAACAGAAGAACCAAATGCAGCCATAATAAAAAATGATGAAGAGCTTTGCAGACTTCTGACATTGGACGGGCTCACTCCCTATCAGGTTTGTGATTACCACATTTATCCTGTTGCCGACAATGAAATTCCTCAGCTTAGTGCTGACAGGCTGGAATATATGTTTCCTTCTGGTATGGCCCTTGAAGGCAGCTGGACCATGGATGAAATTTCCCGTGTTTACAATGATCTTGCAGTTCTAAAAAACGAAGAGGGAATTGATGAACTTGGCTTTCGTTCAACCGAATGTGCAGAACTTTACACTTACCGCTTCTGTATGACAGGACATGTTCTTCAGCTGAATGAAAATAAACTGACCCTTTCACTTCTTGCAAAAATTACAAATCTTGCAATAGAAGAAGGACTCCTTACCGAAGAAGACTGTATGAAACTTTCAGAAAAGGAAGCAATGACACGGTTTGAAGAACAAGGTTCTTCTGAGTTACAGAAATATTATCATACCTTCAGAACAATGACAGAAATCCTGCATCTGGAAGAAAAACCCGGAGAGGAATATTTTGCCGTAAATGTAAAAGTAAAACAGCGTTATATTAATCCGCTTGTACTGTGTAAAGACGGTGTGACTCGACGTGAATATGATGCAAGTCAAAAGTGCCGGAGTCTCATAGATGATTTTCTGACTTACAATGATACTCCCTGGGGCGCTGTAAAACTTTTACATTAATAATTAAATCTGGTTGCTGCGATTTTTTCCATTTCAGGCATAGGAACTGCAGTTCTCAGTTATGCGCATGACTTTTGCAACAACAAGGTTTGCTTCTGCTTCGTTTTTCATGAGAACATATATTCAAAATCTCCAGGTGAAAAATAAATTGACCCGTCTTAAACAGAAAAATCCAAAAAAATCCTTATATTTTTTTCGTGTTTTCAGGTTCAAACTGTAAGTTATGGAAATGAAAAATCTTAAAATCACAATCGATAATTCAAAAAAAGTATCTTTCAACAATAATGTAGATTTCTGCGTAGGGACCGGCCGCATGGGACTTGCTCTCCAGGCAGAATATTTAAGGCAGCTTGATTTAGTCCAGAAATATATCGGCTTTAAACATATCCGCGGCCACGGACTTTTCTGCGACGACATGGCTATTTATCAGAAACGTACAGACCAAAAAACCGGCGAAGAAACCATTGAATATAATTATACATATATCGATATGGTTATGGACTCTTACCTTGAACGCGGCCTTGAACCTTTTCTGGAACTTGGGTTCATGCCATATAAAATGGCAAGTGGTGACCAGACCATTTTTTACTGGAAAGGAAATACAACTCCTCCTTCCGACTATGAAGAATGGAAAAAGCTGATTCAGAATCTTCTCCGCCATCTTATGAACCGTTATGGAGCAGAGCGCGTTGTAACCTGGCCAATCGAAGTATGGAATGAACCGAATCTTCCAGGCTTCTGGTATAAAGCCGACATGGACGAGTATTTCAAACTTTTCAAGGAATCTTTTTACGCCGTTAAAGCGGTAGACAGCCGTTTCCGCGTTGGTGGTCCAGCAGTCTGCGGTGGTACAGATGAAAAATGGATTTCCGCTTTCATGGATTTTGTTTCCAAGGAAAAAATCCCTGTAGATTTTGTTACCCGCCATCATTACACAACCGAATTTCCCGATCCTGTAGGACACTACGGCTATGCAGAACTTCAGAGCGATGAAGCAGGCTTTGCAAACCTAAAGACAACCCGCGACATTATCGACAGTCATCCGGAATACAAAGGTCTCCAGATTCACATTACAGAATTCAACACTTCTTATATTCCAAACTGTCCGCTTCACGATACAAACCAGAATGCGGCTTACATAGCAAAGCAGCTTTCCCGCCTTGGCGACGGAAACGAATCTTATTCTTACTGGACCTTCGGCGATATTTTCGAAGAGCAGGGCGTTCCATTTACACCTTTCCACGGCGGTTTTGGGCTTGTGGCAAACGGATGTATTCCGAAACCTACATTCTGGACATTCGCATTTTTCAAAAGCCTTAAAGAAAAAGCCTGCACCTGTGTTCACCGCGATGATTTCAGCGTAATCGTAAAAACTGATGATGGAGAATATCGCGGAGTCCTTTTTAACAGGGTAAATCACCGCGGAGATACAGGAACTGTAAACCTGGAGCTTTCGTTCCCTGCTGTTACAGAAAGTTATTCCCTTATCACAAAGCGGGTGGATGAAGAAACCTGTAATCCCCTTAAACTCTGGCATGATATGGGTGAACCTGCAAATCCTTCCAAAGCTCAGATCGAACTCCTTCAGATGAGTGCCTGGCCGCAGCTCGGTTCAAGCCTTGTTTCTGACGGCAAAGTAAACATAAGTCTTCCTGAAAATGCAGTGGTATATTTCGAACTGAAATCCTGCAAGTTTATGTCTGATCGTGGTTACGATTTTGATAAAGTAATGCAGTATAAATAGGGCGTTCCCCCGGGAAAATTGCAGTTTTCTGCAATTTTCCCGGGGTCGGCTAACTCCAGGTTCCGCGCAAAAGCGCTCCAGTCCTCCATTTTCATTCCGGACCGGCCGTTAAAACGGCCGCCTTCCGCCTGCCTAACGCAAAAAAGCACAAAATTTGTAAAAATAATGAAAAAAAACGGAATTTTTTGCATTTTTTTTAAAATAAATTTGAATTCTTGTTGACACGTTTTGTTATAAAGTATATATTCTATTTCACCGTCGCACGACAGAGCGATCGAGTAATTCAAAACCGCAAGGTTTTATAGAATACTGTAAGTTTTTCTGATTTTTGTAAAACAAAAATGGGAGATTCTTGCGAAGAAAAATCTTGCAGGGCTGACCGAAGGTCAGTGACTTGACATAAAAGGGAAGGAAAGAAAGAACGAGTAAGGTTCTACTATTAATAGTAGAA
>JAHBAD010000095.1 GCA_018385395.1 Treponema sp. | reverse complement strand
TAAAATTAGTAAAATAATGATATAATTATTTACTTATTAATAGGGATTATTTTAAAAAATTTTTGTCAAAATTGAGGTGGGAAAATCATGGCAGAAAATTACTCAGCCGATAACATTCAGGTTCTTGAAGGACTTGAACCGGTTCGTAAAAGACCTGGTATGTACATTGGATCAACTGGTCCTAACGGTCTTCATCATCTGGTATATGAAGTAGTTGATAACTGTATCGACGAAGCCATGGCAGGATTCTGTCATAATATTACAGTAGCACTTGAAAAAGATGATATCTGTCGTGTAGAAGATGACGGTCGTGGTATTCCAGTTGACATTAATAAGAAAACAGGTATATCTGCTCTTGAACTTGTTTTAACTAAACTTCATGCCGGTGGTAAGTTTGATAAATCTACTTATAAAGTTTCCGGTGGTCTTCATGGTGTTGGTGTTTCCTGTGTAAACGCACTTTCTGAATGGCTTGAAGCTACAGTCTGCCGTGACGGCATTAAATACATGGAAAAATTTGCCAGAGGTATTCCTAGCAAAGAAGGTGTTAAGGAAATCGGTACCTCTGATAAGACCGGTACAACAATCCGCTGGAAGAGTGATGCAACAATTTTTACAGAAACAATCGTTTATGATTTTGACGTTCTTCTTTTACGTCTTCGCGAACTTGCATTTTTAAATCCTGGAATTCAGATTACTTTCCGAGATGAACGCCTTGAAACTCCAAAAGAGATTATTCTGAAATTTGAAGGTGGTATCAACGAATATACAAAATTCCTTAACGAAGGAAAAAAAGTAATTCCTGAAGAACCAATCTTTGTAACCGGTGAACAGAATGATATCATTGCTGATGTTTCAATGCAGTTCAATGATGGTTTTGAAGAAAAACTTTTTTCATATGTAAATGACATTAATACCCGTGAAGGTGGTACTCATCTTGACGGTTTCAAATCTGCAATCACTTTTGTTCTGAATAAAGCTTTGGAAAAAAATGAAAAGATTAATAAAAAGCTTAACGGTAACAAAGTTGAAAAAGCTAAAAATGCTGCTAAAGGAAAAGAAGTTAAACTTGAAAAACTTAAAAGTGAAGATATTCTTTCTGGTCTTACTGCAGTTGTTTCTGTAAAAGTTCCCGAACCACAGTTTGAAGGTCAGACAAAACAGAAACTTGGAAATACAGAAGTCCGCACTGTTGTAGATTCTCTTGTTAAAGAAAAACTTACAATCTGGTTTGAACAAAATCCACAAATCTGTAATCAGGTTCTTGAGAAAGCAGTTAATGAAGCTCTTCTTCGTTTGAAGAAAAAGAAGATGGAAGAAACAAGCCGTAAAGACGGAATGGATTCTTTTGGACTTCCTGGAAAACTTGCAGACTGTTCATCTAAACATCCTGAAGAATGTGAAGTTTACATAGTCGAAGGAGACTCGGCCGGTGGTTCGGCCAAACAGGGTCGTAATCCAAAGACACAGGCTATTCTTCCTCTTTGGGGTAAAATGCTCAACGTTGAAAAAGTTGAAGCTCACAAAGTAATTAATAATGAAAAACTTCAGCCGGTTATTGCTTCCCTTGGAACAGGAATCGGTAAAAACTTTAATATTGAAAAACTTCGTTATCATAAAATTATTATCATGGCTGATGCCGATGTCGATGGTGCTCATATCTCGACTCTGCTTATGACATTCTTCTTCCGCTATATGCCTCAGCTTATTGAAAACGGACATGTTTACATTGCCATGCCACCGCTTTATCGCGTTGAATACAAAAAAGCTAAATTCCGCAAATTTGTTTTCAGTGATGAAGAACGTGATCGTGCTCTTGAAGAGCTTGGTGAAAACCGTGATAAGGCCGAAGTACAGCGTTACAAAGGTCTTGGTGAAATGGAATGGGAAGAACTTCGCGACACAACTATGGCTCCTGAAAACCGCAAAATGAAACAGGTGAAAATTACTGATGCCCAGATGGCTGATAAGGTTTTCTCTATTCTCATGGGTGATGATGTTGAACCACGCCGCCAGTTCATTGAAGAAAACGCCGTTTACGCTACATTGGATGTTTAATGATTATGTCATCCCGAACTAGTTTCGGGGTCTTTTAAAATTTTATTCTGAAATTAGTTCAGAATGATGGGATATATAAAATGATTGAAAATATTAAATATGAAGAAAGACAGACACCGGAAGGTGGATTTGTACTGACTGCTCCAATTGAGCATGAAATGCAGAAATCATTTATTGACTACTCAATGTCAGTAATTGTTGAACGTGCACTTCCTGATGTTCGTGACGGGCTTAAACCTGTTCACCGCCGTATTCTTTATGCTATGGCAGAAGAAAACCTTACATCAGGCGGAAAGACAAAAAAGTGTGCTACTGTAGTCGGTGATGTACTTGGTCGTTACCATCCTCACGGAGACGCTTCTGTTTATGATGCTATGGTTCGTCTTGGTCAGGCATTTTCACTTCGTTATATGCCTGTTACAAAACAGGGAAACTTTGGAGGTATTGATGGTTCTCCTGCAGCCGCTTACCGTTACACCGAAGCTAAGATGTCCAAGATTGCCGAAGAAATGGTTGAGGACATCAAAAAAGATACAGTAGATTTTATCCCGAACTTTGATGATACAAGAAAGGAACCAACAGTTCTTCCTGGAGCTTTTCCATTCCTTCTTTGTAACGGTTCAACTGGTATTGCTGTTGGTATGGCTACAAATATGCCTCCTCATAACCTTCGTGAAATTGGGTCTGCAATTGGTGCATATATCGACAATCCTGAAATCTCAATTGATGACCTTATGAAAAATGTTTCCGGTCCTGACTTTCCGACCGGTGGTACAATTTTTGGACGTAAGGGAATTAAAGACGCATATAAAACTGGTCGCGGAAAAATTATGCTTCGCGCTAAGTTTGAAATTGAAGTAGATACAAAAGGAAAGGAATCTATCATCTTTACAGAAATTCCTTACCAGACACGTACAACAGACCTGGTTACAAAAATCGGTGAACTTGCCCGTGATAAAGTTATTGAAGGAATTGAACGTGTAAATGATGGTTCACATGGAGACGACGTTCGTATTGAAGTTGATCTTAAACGTGGCGTTGTAGCTAAGATTGTTTTGAATCAGCTTTTTGCAAAAACTGCTCTGCAGTCTTCTTACGGCATCATCAATCTGGCTCTGGTTAAAGGACGTCCCCAGATTCTTAATCTTAAACAGCTTATTAAATGTTTTGTTGATCATCGTGATGAAGTAATTACACGTCGTACACAGTTTGATCTTAAAAATGAAAAACACAAGGAACATATCCTTGAAGCAAAAATTAAAGCCGTTGATGTTGTTGATGAAGTTATTAAGATTATCCGCGGAAGTAAAGATGAACCTGAAGCTAAAATCAAATTGATGGAACGCTTCGGCTTTGATGATGAACAGGCTCAGGCAATCGTTGATCTTCGCCTTGGTGTTCTTACAAATCTTCGCATTGATGAGCTTCGTAAAGATTTGGACAACTGCCGTGCACTTATTGCTTATTATGAAGATCTTCTTGCTCATCATGAAAAAATTCTTGCTCTTGTAAAAGAAGAAACAAACAAGCTTGTTGAAAAATATGGTGACGACAGAAAAACTGAAATTGTTTCCGGTGAAGTTGAAACAGTAAACGTTGAAGACATGATCAAAGAAGAAGACATGGTTGTCATGATTTCTAAACTTGGTTACCTGAAACGTGTTTCAGTTTCTCAGTACAAAAAGCAGGGTAGGGGAGGAACCGGAAGCAACGGTACAACTCTTGTTGAAGACGACTATATCAGTCAGCTCTTTATTGGTTCTACCCATGATCATATTCTGTTTATTACAAGTATGGGAAAAGCTTACTGGGTAAAAGTTCATGAAATTCCTGAAGCAACAAAAAACGGACGTGGTACACATATTAAGTCTATGATTCAGATTGGAGCTGATGAAGAAATTACAACTGTGGTTGCTCTTAGAGAATTCAGTGAAGATCAGTATCTGTTTATGACTACCGCAGCCGGTATTGTAAAGAAAGTTCAGACAAGTGAATTTGGAAACGCAAAGACACGTGGTATTATTGGTCTTAAGCTTAAAGATGGAGATAAGCTTATCAGTGCTATTCCTACCAATGGTAAGTCTGAAGTTCTTCTGGTTACTCGCCGTGGTAAAGCTCTTCGCTTTAGTGAAGACGGTGTTCGTGAAATGGGACGAGCATCAACTGGTATCAAGGGAATGAAACTTTCTGAAGGTGATGAAATTGCCGGTGCAATTAAAGTAACAGAAGGTGAAGCAATTCTTCTTCTTACAGAAAAAGGTTACGGTAAACGTGTAAGCTTTGATGATTTTAATCCACACGGTCGTGGAACAGGCGGACAGAAAATTTTCGGTGGTACAGACGACCGCGGAGAAATTATCGGACTTCTTACTTGTAAGGATAAAGATGAAATTGTCTGCATGACAAGTCAAGGGAAAACTCTTCGTGTAAGAGCTGACACAATCAACCAGCAGGGAACAGGATCTAAAGGTGTTAAGATTGTAAAAATCTCTGAACCAGATTTCCTTGTAGGTGTTGATAAGGTTTCTGCAGAAGAAAAGAAAACTTCAAAGTCTGCTTCGAAGGGGGAAGCAGATGAAAATATAGAAGAAAATTCTTCTGAAGAGGGGTCAGAAGAGTAAAAAAACGGGTAAAATCACGTAATTCTTTATATTATAAAGAATTACGTGATGTCAGTGTAAAAAAACTATAGAATTTTGATATTTTTTCCAAATTTTTCTAAAATTTTGCGTTGACAAATCAAAAGCTTTCCTTAATAATAAAAGAATTAAGGGAAAGCTATTAGTTAAAAAACGAATAGTTGGGAAATACCATCAGGCAAAAGCTGGCACGATTTTTCGGCCAGCTTTTTCTTTTTTTTAACAAAATTGAGTTATCCACAATCTTTCCACAAAATGTGGATAACTTGATATAAGTCTGTTTCACGTGAAACTAACATTTTTAAATACCTGAAAATTAGTTTACTGCAAAGCAACAAAGTAATGTCAAAAAAAAGTTTCATGTGAAACATTTAAGGGTAAAGGTGTTATAGAAATTGTTTCATGTGAAACATATTTGATATAGAATATTTTACGTTTCACGTGAAACGATGAAATTATATAAGTATCCACA
>JAHBAD010000091.1 GCA_018385395.1 Treponema sp. | reverse complement strand
TATATGAATTGATTAAAACACTTGAAATTACAATTCCACATTTTCTTTTGACATTTTTTTAAATATTCCTGATTATCTCATTTTTCGGTTTGTTATCTGATAAAATATAATTCTAGAAAAATTTTTCATTTTCTTATCTTTTTTTCATTTCTTTTTTCCTGTTTTAACTGATTTCTTCTATATATATTGCAGGAGAAATTAAATTGGAAATCTATTCATTTTCACCCTTCGGATATGAAGGAGCTCTTGTAAGTGTAGAAGTTGATCTTCGCCGCGGTATTCCCGCAGTTGATGTAGTTGGCCTTGCTGACGGTGCCGTAAAAGAAGCCCGCGAAAGAATGCAGGCTGCAATCCGTAATTCAGGATTCGAGTTTCCCCAGGAACGGGTTTTAATAAGCCTTTCCCCTGCGGACATGAAAAAAGAAGGCGCAGGCTTTGACCTGCCCCTGGCACTTGCAGTCCTTGCCGCAAGTAACGGCGAGTCTGCAGGCAGCGCAGTTCTGATTATGGGCGAGCTTGAACTTTCAGGCCATGTCCGGAGCGTAAAAGGAATTCACGCTGCCTGTTCAACGGCTGCCTCATGCGGCATTACCCGGTGCATTGTGCCGAAGGCCAATGCCGATGAAGCCCGCGAAGTTTCCGGTATGTTTGTCTATGGTGCCGAAAATCTTTCCGACGCTTTTGAAGCCTTAAAAAATCCGGCATATTTTTCTGCAGGTTCATCGGATACAAATCTAAGCGGCATTCCGAAAAATGCTGAATGCATTGACGGCGTATATTTTCTTCCGGTAATTGAAGGATTTGAATTTTCCGAAGTCCGCGGCCAGGACAAACTGATTCGTGCTTTACAGATTGCCGCCGCAGGCGGACATAATCTTCTTGCCGTTGGGGCTCCGGGCTGCGGAAAAACCATGTCCATCCAGAAACTTCCGGCTCTTCTGCCGCTTCTAACAAAAGACGAAGCCCAGAGCACCACAAGAATCTGGAGCCTTGCAGGACTTTTGTCGCCAAGCGAATCTTTAATCCGCACTCCTCCGTTTAGAATGCCTCATCAGACCAGCAGTCTCGAGGGAATTGCTGGCGGCGGCCCCAACTGCCGTCCCGGCGAAATAAGCCTTGCTCACAACGGCGTCCTGTTCCTTGATGAAGCAGCAGAATTCCGGACCAGCGTTCTTCAGACTCTGCGCGTTCCACTTGAAAACGGCCGCATCACATTAAGCCGTGCGGGCCGCTCCACAGTTTATCCTGCAGACTTCCAGCTTGTTATGGCGGCAAACCCGTGCCCTTGCGGAAACTACGGAAGCGAAACAAAAATCTGTCTCTGCTCAGCAACTGCCATAGACCATTACTGGAAAAAGTTTTCGTCTCCACTTTTAGACAGGATCGATTTACGGGTGAAAGTAGAAAATGAAAGTGACAAGGGACTCATGATTGAAAATTCAGAACGAACAACTCATCAGCTTCGCATTCCTGTGGCACGGGCCATTGCAACCCAAAGAAAACGTCAGGGCTGCAGAAACGCAAAACTGACTCCTGAACAGATAAGTCAGTTCTGTGAAGTTTCAAAAGAAGTACGTCTGATTCTTGACCGAGCCATGATGCGCTACGACTTTTCTTCAAGAGCCTCAGCCGGCTGCCTTAAAATTGCAAGAACCATTGCCGATATGGAAGGCGCTGAAGAAATCAAGCAGGAGCACATGGAAGAAGCTGTTGAATTCAGAAGAGTCTACAGTTCTTTTGGAGAAGAATAATTTTGGCAAAAAAAAGACGAACCGTTTGGTTCGTCAATTCAATGTGCGGGCGGAGAGACTTGAACTCTCACGATATCGCTACCAAAGGATTTTGAGTCCTTCGTGTCTACCATTCCACCACGCCCGCAGAGGTAAAAAAATATTAACAAAATAACCGGGGTTTTTCAAGTGTACTCTACCTGCTATAATCATTTTGTGCGAATCCAGTCAGAAACATTTCTTAATGCAAAACCTGAAACAGTATTAAAAGACGCTTTTGGATATGACAGCTTCCGTCATCATCAGGAAAATATAATCCGTAATGTTCTTTCGGGGAAAGACACACTGGCCGTTATGCCAACTGGCGGCGGAAAATCCCTGTGTTATCAGATTCCAGCCCTTATTATGCCCGGCATCACAATTGTAATTTCACCCCTTATTTCACTGATGCAGGACCAGGTTTCTTCGCTTGATAAAAAAGGCATTTCATCGGTTTTCATTAACAGCACTCTTGAATGGGAAGAGTTTCTGGAAACTGCTGCACGCATTAAAAACGGTGACGTAAAAATCGTCTACGTTTCACCGGAAGGTCTTTCATCAAACAAAATCAAAGATCTTCTTACAAATCCAAAAGTTCTTGTCAGCTGCGTCTGCATCGACGAAGCCCATTGTATTTCTGAATGGGGACACGACTTTCGTCCCGATTACCTTGAAATCTTTCAGATCCGTTCACTCTGTCCTAATGCTGTCATGCTTGCCCTTACGGCCACTGCAACAGAAATGGTCCGGAATGATATCGTAAGAAACTTAGGCATGAAAAATCCTACAGTTTTCATTTCAAGCTTCAACCGGCCCAATATTTATCTTTCTGTGAAACCAAAAATCGCACCTCTGGATCTGGTATGCGACTGCATTGAACGGCACAAAGGCGAAAGCGGAATCATCTACTGCCTTTCCCGCCGCCAGGTTGATGAACTTACAACGAGTCTTAAGCATTTAAAATATTCCGTAAAGCCATACCATGCAGGCCTGAAAGATGAAATCCGCGCAAAAAATCAGGAAGCATTTATTCAGGGAAAAGTTGATATTATTGTTGCTACTGTTGCCTTCGGCATGGGCATAGATAAACCTGATGTCCGGTACGTAATCAATTATGATCTTCCAAAATCTATAGAAGAATATTATCAGGAAATAGGAAGAGCCGGCCGAGACGGAAAACCAAGCGAAGCACTTTTACTTTTCAGCCGGGGCGATGTTCATAAAATCAAATATTTCTTCGAAGACCTTGCTGATAAATCAAAGGCAGAAAACTTACTTAACGCCATGGTGAATTACGGTGCCATGCACATGTGCCGCCGCCGTTCACTTCTTGGTTACTTTGGCGAAGTTTATGATACCGAAAAACATCCGGAACAGACCAAATGCTGTGACATCTGTTCCCGAGGGAAAACACCGCTTTATGACGTTACAATTCCTGTCCAGAAATTCCTGTGCTGCATGATACGCACAAATGAACGGTTCGGAACTGCTTATGTTGTGGATGTGCTTTTAGGAAGCCGCCAGAAAAGAATTGTGGAAAACAAACACAATAAGATTTCAACCTGGGGAATCGGAAAGGATATAGAAAAAGATAAATGGTTCCAGCTGGTAGATTTAATGCTCATGGCGGGCTACATCAAAAAGGAAGGCGAATATAATATCTTGAAACTCACTTCATCCGCACGCCAGCTCCTTGCCACCCGAGAGCAGATTTTCCTGCCTATAGAGTTGTGAAAAAAATCCGCACAGGACGCAGGAAAACTACCACGGTACGCATACGACTACCGTCGTTTGCTTATAGGAAATTATTTAATTCGCCGCTAACGCGGCTTGAGCATTCCGTAGCGAAGCAGATTTTTGCCTTGAAAAAAATATACTGACCTTTAAAGAAATTAAGGTCAGTATATTCTTTACTCTTTTACACCACCAGCAGTAACACCGGCGATTATTGATTTAGAAAGGAACATGTAAGCAATCAGAAGAGGAATGATTGCTACTGTCAAAAGGATATAAATAATACCCATGTTGAAACTCATGTAGTCGGCAGAACGTGCTGCGGCAACAACAAGAGGAACAGTCCAGTGATCTTTTTCAAGAATCAGCGATGGAATAAAGTAGTTGTTCCATGAAGAAACGAAGCTGAAGATTGCCTGAACGGCGATTGCAGGTTTCATCATTGGAAGAACGATTGCGTTGAATGTAAGGAATTCATTACAGCCGTCAACGCGGGAAGCTTCAACAATGGAGAACGGAAGTGTTGCTTCCATTGCCTGATACATATAGAAGAAAACTGCAGGAGCCGCTATTGCCGGAACAACAAGTGCCGCATAGTTATTCATCAGATTAAGTCGAATCAGGAGTTTATAGAAACCAAGTGTTGAAACCTGTGTTGGAACCATCATAACTGCCAGGATGAAACGGAAGGCTGCCTTCTTCAGTTTGAAGTTATACATATACAGACCGTAAGAAGTCATTGCACTGAAGTATGTTGTAACAAGAGCACAAAGTGTTGCTACAAATAAACTGCGGAGAAGACCTTTTACGATAGGATAGTTTGTACCAAAAGCTTTAATTACTTCACCGTTTGGACCACGCCATTCTTTTGCACGAACAAGCTGAAGGAAGTTCATGCCAAGATTTTTTCCAGGAAGAGCCGAGAATCCGCTCTGAATCTGAAAGTGTGTACGTGTTGAGTTGATAATCAGAATATAGAATGGAAACAGCGAAAGGAAGGCCAAAAGAATGAGTACAACATAGCAGAAAAATCTGCGGATAGTAAGTGATCTGGACTGACTTGCGAATTTAGTTTCTGTCATTTTTCAACCTCCTTATTTAGATCTGTACTGTTGCATTGTCATTTTATAAACAAGACCAGACAGCACGCCTGTTACAGCAAAGATAAGAATAGACATACAACCGGCATTACCGAAGTTTTTACTGATTGTAAGATAGTTATTAAGTTTCATGATGATTGTCATTGTAGTACGATTTGGAGCACCAGTACCCTTTGTAAGGATCTGTGGAACATCGAACATCTGGATACCACCAATGAGTGATGTAATCATTACGTATACGAAAATTGGGAGCAGCAGTGGAACTGTTACTTTGAAGAAAGTCTGAATAGGAGAAGCACCGTCAATGCGTGAAGCTTCGAACAGACTGTTATCAATACCCATAATACCGGCCATAAGCAGGATTGTTGTATTTCCGTACCACATAAGGAAGTTCATTAATCCAATAAGAACACGAGTCCAGCCCGGTCTTGTAAAGAAGCGGATTGGATCACCTGCTTCACGAAGTTCCATCTGCTGAAGAAGGAGTTCGATTGGACCGTTTGGTGAGAACAATGTAAAGAAGAGCATGGCAAAAGCAGATGCCATGATCAGGTTCGGCATATAAATTACAGTTTTGAAGAACTGCTGGAATTTCAGTTTCAGTTCTGTGTTTGTGAACCAAACAGCAAGAATAAGTGAGATTATAATCTGTGGGATAAATCCGATAGCCCATATAATAAGTGTATTAAGGAAGTAACGGGCAATGTTATCACCTGAAGCAAAAACGTTCTGAATATTACGTATGAAAGAAGCCTGTTTCTTTGGAAGTTCATCTTTTATCTGGTTCAAGACATCAACAGCAGGAAGTTCCTTTTTTACACCGTTATCAACAAGTTTTGAAACCTTGGCAGCAAAAGCAGCTCTTCTGAAGTTGTTGTCTGTGTAAACTTCAAAATTTGGATCTTCTGAATCTGAAGGAGACAAGAATTCTACAACTTTGTCTGCCAGATCAGGAGTTGTTGCTTCTCCTTTATAAGTTGCGATCAGTTCATTCATTCCGTCCTGTGAACTGTCCAGCTGCCATCCATAAATATCACGGGTACCGTTGAAATATTTCTGAACAGAAATGTTTGGACCGATCTGTGTAAGACCGTCACGATAATTTTCAAAAAATGAATAAACAAATGTTGTTACCAGTGGAATAAGAGAGAAGATTGTAAAAATCAGAAAGAACGGAGCGATGAAGAAGTATCCCCATCTGTCATACTGAACTGTCTTTCTTCTCTTCTGTTTTTTTTCTTTTTTAGCGTCAGACATGAATTCCTCGCAGGAAAGTGATTTTTTATAAAAATGCACGAAAACGTTTTCGGCTTGAAATCACAAAAGAGCTGCTATTTCTAACAGCCCTTTTTGATTAATTCAGAAAACTATTTTGTAAGGTTAGGATAAAGTTCCATAACTGATGTGTAGAAGTTATTCCAAGCTTCGTCCAGAGTTACGTTTCCGTTGTAATAGTCTGCCATTGCAGACTGAATCTTTTCGTTCATACCCTGGTCGTATTTTGACATTGCTGACTTGTCAATTGATTTTGCATTTTCAAGGAAGAATGCCATGTGGTTCTGTCCGCCAAGGAATGGGTTACCGTAGTCAGAGTTTGCTACTGCTGTCATTGCTACTTCGTTGTTTGCGAAGTCTCCGGCTCCCTTTGCCAGGTCTGTCATGTTGTCTGTATCACATGTGAGCATGAGCATTACACTCTTGATAAGATTCATGTTGTCTGATCCTGTTGCACCACAGATCCATGTTCCACCCCATGAGAAGCCCTGTGGTCCCTTACAGAATGCCCAGTCTCCTGATGCTGATTTATCCATACAGAAGTCGATGAACCATGCTGGTCCGAAATATCCGAATACTTTTCCGTCTTTTGTCATTCCCTGTGTTGATTCTGCTGACCACAGGTTTGCTTTGTTATTGTATCCCTTGTCTGTGTATTCTTTTGTCATTTTGATCCAGCGTTCAATCTGTGGATCAATTACAATCTTGTTTCCTTTTACCCATGGTGATTTTGCATTGTCTGAGAATACGCGGAATGCATCATCAAAACCTGAAAGCATGAAGTATCCCTTTTCCTTTGCTTTTGCTGCTACTGCGTCGAATTTGTCCCAGTCTGAAAGTGCTTCACCTACTTTTACTGGATCGTCTGTTCCGAGAACATCTTTTGCATATGAACGGCGGTATACGAATCCACCTGGACATGCCTGCCAAGAAACACCTTTAAGGTTTCCTTTTGAGTCTGTCATAATGTCCTGTGTGTATTTGTACTGTTTTGCCAGGTCTGCATCTGTAAGACCAATTTCTTTTTTTACATCCATTGTGTATGGTGTATCAACATATTTAAGTGCATAGTCAGCTTCAACAAGGAACATGTCTACTTTGTCGTCTGCCTTTGCTTTTTCCTGTGCGATAAGCACTTCGTCCAGTTTGTTCTGGTATGCATTGTCTGCGTTTGGTGTCTGTACAAAGTTTACTGTTACACCTGCTGGTACTTTGCCTTTTGCTTCAAAATAATCCTTGAAGCGTGATGGAAATTCATCATTCCATACATAAACATTGAAAACTTTGCCTTCAGCGCTTTTTTTTACTCCGCCACAAGACATCAGAGTAACAGCTGCTGCAACAGCAAGAGTAGCTGCGATTACTTTTTTCATACAAACCTCCTGTAAATTGTTGTATGTTCTTTTGAGATTAAGAAAATGTTGTAGTAACTACAACGTTGTAGTTAAAAGATAACTCATAAATCCATTTTGTCAATGAAAAACAACAAAAATTTAGGGGAAAACCACTATTTTCTTTAAATTTGATTCGATTACGCGAAGATTTGACTCCAGCTGAGCTTCATCTGTAGGTAAGGCAAAAAGACTTCCCACCCCGGTGTCAGGATTCTGGCGGATAATATCCTGCTTTCTGGCGATATACTGATCCAGCTGATTTGTCATTACAGACACAATAGAAGCACAGATGTCCTTAAGTTCTTTGTCATCAAAGTCGCACTTGCCGGCTTTTTTAAAAGTTTTAAGGGCATCTCGTAACTGTTCTGAAAGACGTTTGTAGTCAGCCTGAACAATGTCCAGTGCCTGGCGGTTGAAGTACTGTTCTGCATGAATGAACACATACATTTTAAAGAAAGGATCGCATTCAAAAAGTTTGAAATACTGTGTGATTGCTTTTTTAAGGTAAGAAACAGCCGATGTTTTGTTTGCGGCGGCAGCGTCCACTACAGCCTTTGGCATGAATGTGGAATTCAGGATTTCGGCGCTGCAGTATTCAAGGGTTGCCACATACATGTCATCGCGGGAAGTAAAATGGTTGTAAAGGGATGCCTTTTTGATTTCCAGCATGTCTGAAATATCTGAAAGCGATGTTGCTCCGGCCCCTTTTTCTGCGGCAGAAGAAAGGAATGACTGGATGATTTTTTCCCGTGTGATCTGTTTTTTACTCATAAACTAATTATCGGTAGTTTGTTTTGAAAGGTTTAAATCAAAAAAAATGTACCTTTTATTCGGCGGCTTCCAGTTTGGCGAGTTCGGAGGCGGCGATGGCGTCGTTTGGAGCATATTCAAGCACGGTTGTGAAATATTTTTGTGCCATTTCTTTGTCGCCGCGTGCCAGAGCAAGATAGCCAAGGTTTGAAATGACCTTTGTATTTTCAGGATCCAGTTCAAAGCTTTTCATCATGTTCTTTTCGGCACCGTCAAAATCTTTTTCCTGAAGAAGACAAAGTGCCAGTTCGTTGTATGTTTCAGCATTTTTGTCGCCTTCCGGACATTTAAGAGACTCTTCAAAGGCGTTCTTAGCATCTGTAAAGCGTTCAATTTTGCGGAGAGCCCATCCAAGCATAAACCATGCGTTCCATACTTTAGGATTATTTTTTATGAAGTAAAGGATTTCATCCATTCCTTCCTGTTCTTTGCCCTTGGAAATAAGTTCGTAGGCTTTCTGGAAGTGGACATCATCCATATTTGTTTTACTGATGTTATTTAAGATTTCCTGAGCGCGTTCTTTTTTGTAAATTCCTTCTTCGCCAAGTTCTTCATCTGGTGTTTCGCAAGTAAGTGTGATATATGAATCAAAACAGTCTTTTGCTTCACGATAATTGTTTTGTTTCAGGTAATAAAAACCGGCGTTGAAGTAAGCGTCTGGAATAGGAGGTTCAGCTTCCATGGCGCGCTTGTAGTATTTGAGTGCATCAGCATCGTAAGCGTCAGCATCTTCTTCAAGTCCGGAACGGCGGTAGTTGTCGGCGCGTGTGTCCAGGAAAAGAGCCATATTCAGAATGATAGAAGCATTGTCAGGTTCAAGTCCCAGGAGAGCCATAAAGATTTCTTCAGCAAGTTCAAAGTCTTCATTGCGGGCTTTGAGAACTGCTGTTTCACCAAGTTCTTTAAGAACATTAGGGCGCGCATTTTTAATTACTGTACGATAATATTCCAGGTTTTCATTATGATGGTCATAAGCCAAAACTGTAAGAATTCCTGCAAGAATCTGTTCAGTAGTGATGTCATTCAGATCAGGAGTTTTGTCTTCCTGTCCGTCTTTTTTTTGTACCGGAAGAGGAATTTTTGCGTCAACTTTCATTGCTTCATGACTGAAAGCATAATCTTCTGGAATTGAAATGTAAAAAATCGAGTCGAGCGGATTTTTTGGATTCATATGTACCCTGTGAAATGTATTAATTGATTATATAACTTGCTGAGGCTGATTTTTGGCATTCATAGCATTCTGCTGATTCATCTGCTGCTGAAGAGCCATTTTGTTCAACTCAAGCAAAGTTTTCTTGTTATTTGTAAGGAACTGGTTAATAAGAACCTTGAACTGCATAGGAACCTGTTCCGGATTGAAAGCAATACTGATAAGACAAATATCTTTGCGTCCTTCAAGGCTTTCAGCATTTTTAATAATTCCAGGAATATTAAAAGAAACCTGAGGCTCTATAAATGTAAGTTTCAGGTCTGAGTCTTTATTCACAAGGAATTTGGGAACACCCATACACATTACTTTACATCCGCCAAAGGAAAGATCGCGAAGAATACAGCGGCGTGGAACACCGGAAACGTTGATGATAGTTTCTTCTTTTTCAAGATTCAAACGGCGGACTATATCCTTGTTGATAATGATGCGTTCATCACGGCGGTTAGTAAAGTTTTCGTTTGTATCGATAAACTGTCCCATGCGGAGAATCAAATCATCTGGCGGCTGCTGGGTGAATGAAATTGTGATGATAACAAGTTCATTTGTTTCTTTGAAAGGAAAAATCTGAGTAACGTGGCCGGTTACGAAAAAACTTAAAGGTGTATTGTCTTCCTGAATAAAGCAATAGCGCACCTGAACAGGCATATCCGGCTTTTTTTTGATTTCCGCAATAGCTCCGCTTCCAACTCCTAGAATAATTTTTGAATACTGGAAAGAAGTAGAGTTAATAATACATGGCCACTGACCACCGGCACATTTTATATAAATCTGGCGCGGGTCAATTCTAAGATAATGAAGCGTTTCTTTTGTAAAAGTGATTTCCTTATCGCGATAAAGATCGTAATAACGGCTAATCAATTGACTGCTAGGCAATGGCATAACCTAAATAATAAAATATAAACATTCCAAGGTCAAGAA
>JAHBAD010000070.1 GCA_018385395.1 Treponema sp. | reverse complement strand
GAATATGCCATAAGGAGGCTTATATGGCAAAAGATAAAGTTGTTTTAGCTTATTCAGGTGGACTTGATACTACTGTTATCATTCCATGGCTTCAGGAAAATTACAATTATGATGTAATTGCTGTTTGTATTGACGTAGGTCAGGGTGATGATTGGGAAGCAATTAAATCTCGTGCATTAAGAACAGGTGCTGCTGCTTGTTATGTTGTTGATGCAAAGCAGGAATATATCGAAGAATATATTTGGCCAGCTCTCAAAGCTAATGCAGTTTACGAAGATGAATATCTTCTTGGTACATCAACTGCTCGTCCATTGATTGCTAAGATTTTGGTTGAATATGCACGTCAGGAAGGTGCGGTTGCTATTTGTCATGGTGCAACAGGTAAAGGAAATGATCAGGTTCGTTTTGAATTTGGTATTAAAGCTTTTGCTCCTGATTTGCAGGTTATTGCAGCATGGCGTGATGATAAATGGAACATGGACAGCCGTGAAGCAGAAATTAAATATCTTGAAGATCGGGGACTTGAAGTTCCAATGAAAAAGGATCAGTCATATTCTCGTGATGAAAACATTTGGCATCTTTCACACGAAGGTCTTGAACTTGAAAAAACAGAAAATGAACCTAACTACAAACATATGCTTAAGAACACTACTGTTCCAGAAGAATGTCCAAACGATGGTGAATATGTAACTATCGATTTTGAAAAAGGTATTCCAGTTGGTTTGAATGGCAAAAAGATGAATGCTCTTGAACTCCTTACAGAATTAAATGTAATTGGTGGACGCAATGGTGTTGGTCTTGTTGATATTTGTGAAAACCGCTATGTAGGTATGAAATCACGTGGTGTTTATGAAACTCCAGGTGGAGCAATTCTTTACTTTGCCCACAGAATGATGGACCATATCTGTTTGGACCGTGAAACATATCACTTTAAGCAGCAGATTTCTCTTCGTATGTCAGAATTGATTTATGATGGAAAATGGTTCACAACTTTAATGGATTCTTGTATTGCTTTTGTTGATAAGGCTGAAGAAACTGTAACAGGTTGGGCAAAAGTAAAAGTTGTAAAAGGTGCTATTCGTGCTGCAGGTTCTGGTTCAAAATATAGTTTGTATAATGAAGATATTGCTTCATTTACAACTGGTGAACTTTATAACCACAAAGATGCTCAGGGCTTTATTACACTTGCAGGTCTTCCACTTAAAGTTCGTGCTATGATGGAACAGAAAGTAGGCGAAGGTCAGGCAATTGCAGAAAGCAAAAACTTGAAAAAGCGTCCTACTGAGTAATGAGATTTTTGTGAAGTTAGCTGTAATATTATAGCTATTTCTAATGCTCAGGAATAAGCACAAAAAATTAGTTTTAGAGTTAAAAGATCACTTTATTATGGAGTGGTCTTTTTTTTTAATTGCGTTAGCGCTGTGAAAGGCGCCGAAGGCGGCCACCGCAAGGGAGCGAACCAAGCTGGTGAGCGAGTGCGGAGGCTGGAGCGAAGCGAAACCTGGAACATAGCGACCCGAAGGGGAACGCCCTTGTTTTTTATTTTCAAAAAAATTATAATCTTTGTGGTTAAATTGTGCTTAATAGGCATTTTTTAAATAGAACTTATTTTTATAGGAGCAATAAATGATCTACACTGCAGAAGTAGAACATATGTGTCCTTTAGCTAAAGGCGCATATCATGGACCAGCACCTATTCCTGAAGAAGGCGAATGGGTACAGGTTAAAAAAATTGAAGATGTTTCTGGTTTCACACACGGTATCGGTTGGTGTGCACCACAGCAGGGTGCTTGTAAGCTTTCTTTGAACGTTAAAGAAGGTATTATTGAAGAAGCTCTTGTTGAAACAATTGGTTGTTCAGGTATGACACACTCAGCTGCTATGGCATCTGAAATCCTTATTGGAAAAACATTGCTTGAAGCATTAAACACAGACTTGGTTTGTGATGCTATCAACACTGCTATGCGTGAACTCTTTATGCAGATTGTTTACGGACGTACACAGTCAGCTTACTCTAAGAACGGTCTTAAAGTTGGTGCTTCTTTGGAAGACCTGGGAAAGAACCTTCGTTCTCAGGTTGGTACTATGTTTGCTACACGCAAAAAAGGTCCACGTTACCTGGAAATGACAGAAGGATACGTTGAAACATGTGCTATCGATAAAGATGGTCAGATTATTGGTTACAACTGTATCAACTTTGGTAAATTAATGGATGCTCTTAAAGCTGGAAAACCTGCTGAAGAAGCTATCGCTGGTGCACGCACACACTATGGTCGTGTAACTGAAGATCAGGGTATGGTTAAATTAATCGACCCTAGAAAAGAGTAAGGCTTGGAGGAATATAGATATGGCATTATTTGAAGATTACGCTGGACGTATCCCACAGGTTAACAAAGCACTTAAAGAATACGGATTCGCTGAAGGCGAAGAAGGACTCAACGCAGCCCGCAAACTTTGTCAGGACCGCGGTTTTGACCCATATGAAATCTGTCAGTCAACACAGCAGATTTGTTTCGAAGACGCAAAATGGGCATATGTTCTTGGCTCTGCAATCGCTATTAAAGAAGCTGAAAAAACTGGTGACAAAACTGGTTCTACAGCTGCTGCAAATATCGGTAAAGGACTTCAGGCATTCTGTCTGCCAGGTTCAGTAGCTGATGACCGCAAAGTAGGTCTCGGACACGGAAACCTTGGTGCACGTCTTCTTTCTGAAGAAACACAGTGTTTCGCATTCCTGGCAGGTCACGAATCTTTCGCTGCAGCTGAAGGTGCTATTAAAATCGCTGCTAACGCTAACAAAGTTCGCAAGAACAA
>JAHBAD010000047.1 GCA_018385395.1 Treponema sp. | reverse complement strand
TCAGCAAGCGTAAGAGAATAAACACTGAAAAAGAATGGAATCCCACAAGCGCAAAAATAATATAAAAGATTTAATATCCAGACCCCGTAAACCGCAAAAGTAAACACCCCTGATAGTTCAAGAGCACTTACTGTATCAACTAAAGTTGAAACTAAAGTCGCTACACATAGAAGCATGAACATCTTGTTTTTATGTTCAGGAAGCTTTTTATGAATTAAATAAGCAAAGAGGACAATTATTAAATTTAAAATGGCCGCAATATCAAAAAAAACGTTATAAGCCAAAGTACTATTCATAATGGAACTATTATACTCTACTTTCTTCCATTTATAAAGAACAAAATCCCTATAAAAAAGGCGTTCCCATAAAGAGAACGCCCTTCCATTATAAAACGGTTTTCAACTAGTCGTTGTCATCCTGTGATTCATAATTTGATTCTTCTGGAATGCTGTTGGCAGCCTGTTCAGCTTCCAGCTCTCTCTTTTTGAGAATTTCATCCATCTTGACATCAAGGTCAGTATCTGAACCGTCAAAGAGTTTAACGTTCTTGTAGTTTCTGATACCTGTACCTGCAGGAATCATATGACCAATTGCTACGTTTTCCTTGATACCGTGAAGTCCGTCTGTTGCACCGGCAATAGCAGCATTTGTCAGAACGCGAGTTGTTTCCTGGAATGAGGCTGCAGAGATGAATGAATCAACTCCGAGGGAAGCCTTTGTAATACCCTGGAACATTGGGCGTCCAATGGCTGGCTGACCACCTTCTGCAATAACGCGGCGGTTTTCTTCATGGAACTTATATTTGTCTACCTGCTGTCCGTAAATGAAGCGTGTATCCCCTACAGCAACAATTTCAACTTTGCGGAGCATCTGGCGGATAATGATACCAATGTGTTTGTCGTTGATATCTACACCCTGAGCACCGTAAACTCCCTGGATTTCATCCATAAGATAGTTCTGAAGAGCATTTTCACCAAGGATAGTAAGAACGTCCTGTGGAATTGGGCTACCGGCACAAAGCTGTTCACCAGCTTCAACGTGGTCACCATCACGAACGATCATACGGCGTGTCATTGGAACAAGGTGTTCGAATGTACGTCCAAATTCGTCTTCAATAGTTACGATACGTTTACCTTTTGTAATACCGTTGAACTTAACCAGACCTGAGATCTGAGCAAGTACACAAGGTGTTTTTGGCTTGCGGGCTTCGAAAAGTTCAGAAACACGTGGAAGACCACCAGTAATATCCTGAGATTTCATAGCCTGTTTTGGCATTGTTGCAAGTGTAACACCGGCGGTAACTTTCTGTTTGTCATCAACCTTAACAACGGCACCAGCTGGCAGGTAGTAAGTACCAAGTTCGTTACCAGCTTCATCTGTAATAAGAATACGTGGCTGTTTTACGTCAAGGTGAAGATCTGTGATTGTACGAACTACAGCACCTGTATCAGGGTCAGCTTTTTCTGACAGTGTAGAACCTGCAATAATATCTTCAAAAAGAACATAACCGTCACTTTCAGCGATGATTGGTTCAGAGAACTGGTCGAATTCACCAATTGCCTTACCCTTTTCTACCAGTTCGCCTTCTTTAGCGTAAATTGTAGAACCGTTGGCAATTTCAATCTTCTGTTCTTTAGAAACAAGGTAAACTGTCTTGTCTTTAACAAGGATTTTACCTGTAACGCTTGCTGTAACTTCTTTTGAACCGTGTTTAACAATTGCTGTTCCACGCATAACGCTTGATCCGTCTTCAACCAGAACAGAGTCACCTTTTTCAAGTTTTACCTGATCCAGAATACGGATTACTGTCATGCTACCTTTACGAGTAAAGAGCCAGTTACCGTTCTTCAGCACTACGTGAGTACCAGTAATAGCTTTCATAAAGGCATTGAACTTAAGAACAATGTGATTGTCTTCAGTTGTCATTTCGGCAGCACCACCCGAGTGGAAAGTACGCAGAGTAAGCTGTGTACCTGGCTGACCAATTGACTGTGCAGCGATAATACCTACTGCTTCACCGATTTCAACAATCTTGTTACGGGCCAGGTTCTGGCCATAACATCTGATACAAAGTCCGTGTTTAGCTTCACAAGTAAGAACTGTGCGCAGCTTAACTTTTTCTACACCTGCAGCTTCAATTTTTGCTGCGAGTTCAGGTGTAATGTATTCGTTAACTTCACAAATGAGTTCCCCTGTAATTGGATGAACAACACGTTCGATTGTGAAGTGTCCCTTAATGCGGTCTGCAAGGTGTACTTTAATGTCATCACCGTCTTTGATTGCAGCATAATCAATACCGTTGATTGTACCACAGTCTTCTTCGTTGATAACAACATCCTGTGCAACGTCAACCAGACGACGAGTCATGTAACCGGCGTCGGCTGTTTTAAGAGCTGTATCCGAAAGACCCTTACGAGAGGCGTTAGTTGAGATGAAGTATTCGATAACCGAAAGACCTTCTTTGAAGTTTGAACGAATAGGAAGTTCGATAATATCTCCGTTAGGCTTAGTCATCAGACCACGCATAGCGGCAAGCTGAGAAATCTGACCGCGAGAACCACGGGCACCAGATGTGGCCATCATGTAGATAGTATTGAAACCTTCTTTGTCTTTAGCAAGGTTCTCCATCATGAGGTTTGTAAGTTCTTCGTTAGTTTTACCCCAAACAGCAATTGATTTGTTGTAACGTTCTTCTGCAGTGATAACACCTTTTGAGAACTGATTAACGATTTCTTCAACTTCTTTATTTGCTTTTGCAACCATGTCTGTTTTCTCTGGAGGAACAAGGATGTCATCCATAGAAAGAGTTGCACCGTATTTTGTAGCGTTTTTGTAACCACAAGCTTTAATAGCATCAAGCATCTGAATTGTGAGCCATGGTCCCTTTGTATGGTACACATGTTCAATCATCTTCTTCAGAGATTTGTCAGCCATCTGACGGTTTACAAAGTCAACACCTTCAGGCATTTCTTCGTTGAATGCAAGACGACCTGCTGATGTTTCAATGATTTCACCGGCTTTAAAGCTCTGTGTTCCCTGTGTGAATGCAGCATCACCCTTAATCTTAAGAGCGTCACCTTCGAAAGAACCGTAAGGAGCTGGTACTTTAATCAGAGCCTGCCAGTCGATAGCACCTGTTTCAGCAGCCATACGAACTTCATCAGGAGAAGAGAAACGTTTTCCTGTTCCCTTAGCACCTGGTTTAATAGCAGTCATGTAGTAAATACCAAGAACCATGTCCTGAGAAGGAGCAACGATAGTGTTACCGTTAGCTGGGTCAAGGAGGTTACGTGCAGAAAGCATAAGTGTCCAACATTCCATCTGAGCAGCCTGTGTCAGTGGAACGTGAATAGCCATCTGGTCACCGTCGAAGTCGGCGTTGAATGATTTACATGCCAGTGGGTGAAGCTTAAGAGCTTTACCTTCTACCAGCACAGGTTCGAATGCCATGATACCAAGACGGTGAAGAGTTGGAGCACGGTTAAGCATAACCGGATGTTCACGAACAACTTCATCCAGAATAGCGAATACTTCTGGAGCTTCCTGTTCAACCAGAGTCTTTGCTTTCTTAATGTTGAATACAACACCCTTTTCTACCAGTTTACGCTGAAGGAAAGGTTTGAAGAGTTCCAGAGCCATTTTTGTTGGCAGACCCATCTGCCACAGCTTAAGTTCTGGTCCTACAACGATTACAGAACGTCCAGAGTAGTCAACACGTTTACCAAGCAGGTTCAAGCGGAAACGTCCTGTTTTACCTTTAAGCAGGTCAGAGATAGATTTAAGAGGTCTGTTTGAAGCGCCTTTTACAACGCGCTTGCGTTTTGAGTTGTCGAACAGAGCGTCAACAGCTTCCTGAAGCATACGCTTTTCGTTACGGATAATGATATCCGGAGCAGAAAGGTCCTTAAGGCGGCGGAGACGATTGTTACGGTTGATTACACGGCGGTACAGATCGTTAAGGTCTGATGTTGCAAAACGTCCACCATCAAGTGTAACCATTGGACGAAGATCAGGCGGAATAACTGGAATTACATCCAGAACCATCCATGAAGCTTTGTTTCCTGATGAACGGAAATCTTCTACGATCTTAATACGTTTCAGAAGACGTGCATCAGATTTTGAACCCTTTTCAATCATTTTTGCGCGGAGTTCTGCAGCCATTGCGTCCAGATCAAGACCGTCCAGCAATGTTTTGATTGCTTCAGCACCCATGTCTGCATGGAAAGAGTTACCATAATGTTCGTAAGCTGTCTGATATTCTTCTTCAGTCAGCAGCTGCATCTTTTTAAGGTCTGTGTCGCCCGGATCAATAACGATGTATTTTTCGTAGTACAGAACAGCACGGAGCTGAGCTACCTGAAGGTCCAGAAGAAGACCCATACGGCTTGGTACAGATTTGTAGTACCAGATATGGCTTACAGGAGCTGCAAGTTCAATATGACCAGTACGTTCACGGCGTACTTTGAAATGAGTAACTTCAACACCACAGCGGTCACAAATCACACCCTTATAACGGATAGACTTGAATTTACCACAGTAACATTCCCATTCCTTTGTTGTACCGAAAATCTTTTCACAGAAAAGACCGTCGCGCTCCGGACGGAGTGTACGATAGTTGATTGTTTCCGGCTTTTTAACTTCACCATATGACCATGCACGGATGGTATCTGGGGAAGCAAGTTTAATTTTCAGTGAGTCGAAATCCTGTACATCACGCATTTGCATTCTCCTTTTCAAAACCTGAAGAAGCTTTGTCGATAAGCTCCTGATCACGTTCTGTCAAAGCAATCTGTTTACCTTTGGCATCATAGATACTGAAATCCAGAGCCAGACCACGAAGTTCCTGTACCAGTACGTTGAATGATTCTGGAACTCCCACTGGAGATGAAGGATCTCCCTTAACGATGGCTTCGTAAATCTTAGAACGACCATTCATGTCGTCCGACTTAATTGTCATCATTTCCTGCAGAGTATTTGCGGCACCGTAAGCTTCAAGTGCCCAAACTTCCATTTCACCAAGACGCTGACCACCAAACTGTGCTTTACCACCAAGTGGCTGCTGTGTAACAAGTGAGTAAGGACCTGTAGCACGGGCATGCATTTTGTCATCAACAAGGTGATGCAGTTTAAGATAGTAGATAACACCAACAAAGATTGGGTTGATGAAAGGTTCACCTGTACGTCCGTCGTGAACAATCTGTTTACAGTCACGTGGGAGACCAGCTTCTTCAAGTTTGTCTGCAATCTGTTTCTGACTTGGAGACTGGAATACAGGTGATTCATAAAACTCGTTCAGGTATTTACCTGCAATACCAAGTTCTGATTCCATAATCTGACCGATGTTCATACGAGAAGGAACACCAAGCGGGTTAAGACATACATCAAGTGGTGTACCGTCTTCAAGGTATGGCATGTCTTCGATTGGGAGAATACGTGCAACAACACCTTTGTTACCATGGCGACCGGCCATCTTATCACCAACGCGGAGCTTACGTTTGTTAGCAATGATTACTTTAATTACTTTTTCAACACCAGGATTCAGATCATCCCCTTCAAGGCGGCTCATCTGCTGGATGTCAATTACAACACCTTCAATTCCGTGTGGAACGCGGAGAGAAGCATCACGTACTTCTTTTGCCTTTTCACCGAAGATTGAGTTCAAAAGTTTGAATTCAGGTGTAGTTTCTGTTTCTGATTTTGGTGATACTTTACCAACCAGGATATCGCCTGAGCGAACTTTAGCACCGATACGGATGATACCGTCGGCGTCAAGGTTGTCCAGAGCTTTTTCAGCTGTGTTAGGAATATCACGTGTAATGCGTTCTGGTCCCAGTTTTGTTTCGCGAATTTCTGTAGAGAATTCCTTAATATGGATAGAAGTGTACAGATCTTCACGAACAACGCGCTGTGAAATAAGAACGGCGTCTTCGTAGTTGTAACCATTCCAAGGTACGAATCCTACCAGAAGGTTGCGTCCCAGAGCAAGTTCTCCGTTGAATGTTGATGGACCGTCAGCAAGGATATCTCCTTTGTGAACTTTCTGACCAACTTCAACTGTAGGGCGCTGGTGGTTACAAGTATCGTTGTTAGTTCCCTGGTATTTCAGGAGAACATATTCATCAAGAATTCCGTCTTCGCCTTTAGCAGGCTTAACTTTGATGTATTCACTGGATACATAAACAACTGTACCGTCGTGTTTTGCTTTAATACATACACCAGAGTCATAAGCAGATTTCTTTTCCATACCTGTACCAACATGTGGTGGTTCAGGGAACAGAAGAGGAACAGCCTGGCGCTGCATGTTACATCCCATGAGGGCACGGTTGGCGTCATCGTGTTCAAGGAACGGAATGTGGGCTGCAGAACAAGAAATAACCTGACGTGGAGAAACGTCGATGTACTGAACGTCTTTAACATTTCTCTGAGCGTAGTTACCGCGGTTGCGACAAGAAATCATTTCTGTTGGGAATGAACCGTCAGCCTTGATTCCAGGAACAACCTGACCGATATAGTATTTGTCTTCATCCATGGCAGAAAGGTATTCAACCTTGTCTGTTACTTTTCCGTTTTCTACTTTGCGGAAAGGTGCTTCCAGGAATCCGTAATCGTTGATTTTGGCGTACATGGCAAGAGAAACGATAAGACCAATGTTTGGTCCTTCAGGAGTTTCAATTGGACACATGCGACCGTAGTGTGAATAGTGTACGTCACGAACTTCGAAACCAGCGCGGTCACGTGAAAGACCTCCAGGTCCGAGGGCGTTAAGACGACGTTTATGTGTCAGTTCAGCCAGCGGGTTGATCTGATCCATGAACTGTGACAGCTGTGAAGATCCGAAGAATTCACGGATAGAAGCTACGATAGGTTTGATTGAAATCAGATCCTGTGGCTTCATTGTGTCTGTTTCTTTCAGGCTCATGCGTTCTTTTGCGATACGTTCCATGCGGCTGAAAGCAGTCTTCATCTGGTTTGTCATAAGTTCGCCAACAGAACGGATACGACGGTTACCAAGGTGGTCAATATCGTCAGTTGGTTCATCACCGATGTATACTTCAATGAGGATTTTCATTGTGTTGATGATATCTTCTTTTATAAGAGTTACATCTTTTACATCGTCTGAGTAGTCGAATTTTTTGTTCAGCTTGTAGCGGCCAACACGACCAAGATCATAGCGGCGTTCAGAGAAGAACATTGAATTCAGGTCTTTTTCAGCTGCTTCAACAGTCATTGGTTCACCAGGCTGGAGAACAGCGTAAACTGCTGTGAGGGCATCTTCTTTTGTTGGTTCATTGTCTACAGAACCTTCTTTTACAAACTTAACTTCTTCGCGTTCGAAACAGTTGATAATCATCTGTGAGTCAAGAGAAGGGTTCTTTTCTTCTTTTAAACCAGGATTCTGACGTGCGTCGAATTTGATTACTGTGATATTAGAAATTTTGTTTGCAATAAGGTCATCAATGTCATGAGGATGGAGGCGAACACCGGCATTAAACAGGCGTTTTTCTTCCCCGTTTTCATCTTTGATGATAACAGCGTCTGCAAGAACTTTGTCAACGAGAGCATCGCGGCATTTCTGAGTGTCCTTTACTTCTGCTGGTTCTGTTTCGTAGAAACAACGGATAATTTCTTCGCGAGTAGAGTATCCAAGGGCTCTCAAGAAGATGGTACCAAGGATCTTCTTTTTGCGGTCAATTTTTGCGTAAATAAGTTCTTTTTTCTGGTCGATTTCAAATTCCAGCCACGAACCACGGTAAGGAATGATACGGCTTGAGTAAACGCCTTTATCATGGCAGAAAATAACACCAGGAGAACGATGGATCTGAGAAACAACAACGCGTTCTGCACCGTTGATAATGAATGTTCCTCTGTCTGTCATGAGCGGAATGTCGCCCATGTAAATGTCTTTCTGAATGAAGAGACCTGTTTCGTGGAAGTTCAGGTCAATACGAGCTTTAAGAGGTACAGAGTAGTTCTGGCCTTTCTGTTTACATTCGAGTTCTGTGAATTTCTGGTTTTCCCAGTCAAGTTCATAGAATTCATAATCCAGAGACATATCACCATTAGGGCTTTCAATTGGGAAGATCTGATTAAAGGCTTCCTGAAGACCCTGATTTAAAAGAGGTTCACCTTTGGCAAGTCTGTCTGCCTGAAGGAAACTTTCATAAGAAGATGTCTGGATGGAAATAAGATCAGGTACATCCATAAAGTTCTGAATGTCTTTACCAATGTACTGACGTTTGATGTTTTTTGTTTTTGCAAACATCAATTACTCCTAGAAATGTGGGCTCGTCATGAGTACAGCTACACGAGAAAACTTCTCACAGCACTGTAAACACGCGAAAATCGGACATTTGAAGGCAGTCCGAACCTGTTTTACATAAAAATAAAAAAAGCTTTTAAACGCACAAAATGGGCTGCCCGCCTGGAGCACCCCATTTTGAGTTCAAAAATTAAGCAATCAGCTTATTTTTTAGAAGCTTTACCACCGGCTTCTTCGATCTTCTTGATCATTTCTTCAGCATCAGCTTTGCTTACGTTTTCTTTGAGAGTTGCTGGAGCACCTTCTACGAGAGCTTTAGCTTCACCGAGTCCGAGACCTGTGATTTCACGAACAACTTTGATAACAGGAATCTTTTTAGCTGCATCGAATGAATCGAGTGTAACTGTGAATTCTGTCTGTTCTTCTTCAGCTGCAGCTGCACCAGCTACTGGGCCTGCTGCAACAGCTACTGCTGCTGTTACGCCGAATTTTTCTTCCATTGCTTTTACGAGTTCTGAAACTTCCAGAACTGACATAGCTGCGATTGCGTCTAAGATTTCTTCTTTTGTTGCTGCCATATTATCTTCTCCTATTATGGTCTTAAGTTGGGTTTCCCCATTATTTATTTTTCCGTTTCCGGCGCCGGATTTGAATCAACTGACTCATACCAGCCTTTTACACCGGACAGCCGACAGCTTGTGAAGCCTGACCAGTGTTTTTTGTAACAAAGTTACGTTGATTACGCCAAAACTTGAATTAGTTGCCTGTTGCAAGTTTGTCTGCGTATGCACAAGCCGCATAAGCGGCGACTTAAATAACTTCCTATATGCTGCCTCAGACAGAAGTTATTAACAAACTAGTTGTTTTCGGCAAGTTTGTCTGCGTATGCCTGAAGTGTAGCGGCCAGCTTCTGAACTGGACCGTTCATTGCAGACATAAGCATAGCGTAAAGCTGTTTCTTTCCAGGAACCTGTGAGTAAGCAGTGATTTTTGGAAGATCGTAATTTTCATTAGCGATGCTACCACCTTTTACTACGAGGGCTGGATTGTCTTTTGCGAAGTCAAAAAGAACTTTTGCAACTTCGTTAGAGTCTTCTTTGGCCATTGTGATTACAGTTGGACCAGAGAGGTAATCTGCAACGTTTTCTACTTTCAGTTCATCGAAAGCGATTTTTGCAAAGTTGTTTTTGAAAACGTGAATTTCAGCGTTCTTTTCGCGGAGTTTGTCGCGAAGTTTTGTAATCTGTTCTACAGAAAGTCCACGGTATTCAGCAAAAATGAAATCGCTGAATCCTGACAGTGTTTCTTTTGCAGCTGCAATAGCTTCTGTCTTAGCAGGCTGTACTTTTTTTGCTCTGATAGCCATTATTCACCTTCCTTAACACTAACTGCTACACCAGGTCCCATTGAAGAACATACTGTTACAGACTTAATGTAATCTACAGATGCTGTTGTTGGCTTCTTGCGTTCAATTTCTGAAACAAGAGCGTTTACGTTTTCTGCGATTTTAGCAGCGTCCATTGAACATTTACCAACGGCAATGTGAACGATACCTGTTTTGTCAGCACGGTATTCTGTACGACCTTTTTTAAGTTCTGCTACAGCCTGTGCTACGTTTGGAGTTACAGTTCCTGTTTTTGGGTTAGGCATAAGACCTTTACGACCAAGAACCATACCAAGACGACCTACATCTTTCATCATATCAGGTGTTGCAACAGCTACATCGAATTCGAGCCATCCACCCTTTACTTTTTCAATGTATTCTTCAGCACCTGCGTATGCAGCACCTGCATCGAGAGCTTCCTGAACTTTGTCGTCACGACAGAATACGAGAACTTTTTTCTCGCCTTTGAACTGGTTAGGGAAAACCAGTGTGTCACGTACTGTCTGATTTTTTTCAAGTTTGATTACTACGTGTGCTTCAACAGTTTCATCAAATTTTGCAAATTTCATGTCCTGAACCATTTTAATGGCATCAGCTACACTGTATTTTTTTGACAGATCGTATTTTCCGGCAGATGCGCGGTAATTTTTTCCATGTTTCATACTACTGCTCCACCTCTACGCCCATTGAACGTGCTGTTCCGGCGATGATTTTTTTAGCTGCTTCGAGATCATTTGCATTGATATCTGGCATCTTTGTTTTTGCGATTTCTTCCAAGTCTGCTTTAGACAGAGTTGCAACTTTGTTAAGGAGTGGGTTTCCAGATCCTTTCTGAAGTTTACATGCTTTCTTGATAAGAACTGCTGCTGGTGGTGTTTTAAGGATAAATGTGTAAGATTTGTCCTGGTAAACAGTGATTACTACAGGGATAACAAGCCCTTTTTCCATTGTCTTTGTACGGTCATTAAATTCCTGTACAAATTTTGGAGCAGATACACCGTGAGGTCCCAGTGCTGGTCCGATTGGAGGAGCTGGAGTAGCTGCTCCTGCAGGACACTGCAACTTGATTACGGCTGTGACTTTTTTTGAAGCCATATTGTTTCTCCTAAAATTGGTGTAGATGGAGCATATAGCTCTTCATCTTAACGACATGCCTTTGTCCAACGGACCTGCACATCTCCCAAAAACAGGTTAGGAAGTGAACTTTTGGGGAGTTCACACCTGAATTTGCAATGTAAAGCGTTATCTTTTCCAGACAGATTAGATAACTTTCTCAGCCTGTAAGAAGCTGAGTTCAACTGGTGTTGGACGACCGAAAATCTGAACTTCAACTTTAAGCATTTCTTTTTCAATCATTACTTCTTTGATTACACCAGTAAATGTTGCGAATGGGCCGTCTGTAATCTTAACTTCATCATCAACATTAAATGACTGTTTAACATGTGACGGTTTACCACCCTTAATAACACCCATTTTCTGAAGAAGATTTTTTGCTTCATCTGCAGAAATAGGACGTGGTCTTTCGTTTGGATTTGTTCCAACAAAGCCTGTTACACCTTTAATGCGGCGAAGAGCATTACAAGTTCCTCTCCAGTCCATTTCAGGAAGATCCATTTCCAGAAGGAGATAACCAGGCATAAAGTTTACTTTACGTGATTTTTTAGTCTGTTTTCCGTCTTTTCCAACTTTCAGTTCTGTAACTTCTTCCATAGGAACACGAACATCAGTAAGGATATTTGCATCCATCTCTTTTTCTTCAAGCTGCTGACGGATTGTTCTTTCGATTTTGTTTTCGTAACCTGTGAAGGTGTGAAGAATATACCAGGACTTAGACATAACAACGTCCCTTCCTTATTTCATCAGTGCACGGAAAGCTTCTGTGAAACCGAAGTCCAGAAGTCCCAGCAGGACAGCAACGATAATTGTAGAAATAATTACAACCTTAAGAGATGCGAAAACATCTGTTTTTGTAGGCCATACAACCTTCTTAAGTTCTGCTCTACATTCTTTGAAGTACTGGAACATCTTTGCCATTTTACAAATCCCTCTAAATAATTCCCCGTAAGGTATTGCCTTACGGGGTCTAAAAATCACGGGCGGTAGGACTTGAACCCACGACAGCCGGTTTTGGAGACCGGTGCTCTACCAACTGAACTACACCCGTATATTTAATCTGCTCTATCCCCTTTCAGTTCAGGAACAGCAAATACCAAATTTTTTGAAGCTAAGCTTATTTAGCTTTGCATTCTTTATGCATAATTGACTTTCTGCAGAATGGACAGTATTTATTCTTTTCCATTTTGCCAGTAATGTTTTTACGGTTCTTGTAAGTAGTATAATTCTTGCGCTTGCATTCTGTACACTGAAGAGCGATGATTTCTACTGAACCCTTTTTCTTACTTGCCATGATATATCTCCTAAAAGTATTTCTTAGAAAAACATTTCCTAAAGCCCCCGTGCAGAATCGAACTGCAGACCTCAACCTTACCATGGTTGCGCTCTACCGACTGAGCTACAAGGGCAAGCAGTGAATCCCACAAACATTCTGTAGGAAATATGCGTTCTATAAATATAAAGAAGCAAGCCTTTTATGTCAATAACGAAACAAAAAAAATTGAACAACTTTATAAGAAATACTATACTTTTTTTATGAATAACAACATTATATCATCTTCTGAAAAAGAAACCAACCGTCTTCTGACACGTTTTACAGGTTATGCTGAAACTTATTCTCAAAGCGATTCAGACAAAGCTGATGCAGGAGTTTTTCCTTCTACAGATCAGCAGAAAGATTTTGCCATTAAACTTGAAGCAGAGCTTAAAAGCCTTGGTATTGAAAAAGTAATCCGCACTAAAGATTTCTATATATATGCCTATATTCCGGCTTCAAAAGGCATGGAAAAGGAAAAACCGATTTGCCTAATTTCTCATATGGATACAAGTGAAGAAACAAGCGGTAAAAACGTAAAACCACGCGTAATCAAAAACTATGACGGAAAACCTATTACTTATCCTTTAGGGAACTTTATTCTTGACCCGGAAGAAGACAAACTCCTTGCAAAAGCCGGCCAGAACCGAGAAACAATCATTACTTCAAGTGGAGACACACTTCTTGGAGCCGATGACAAAGCTGGAATTGCAGAAATCGTGACAGCAACTGAATATATTCTGAATCATCCGGAGCTGAAACACGGTCCTTTTGAACTGCTTTTTTCTCCTGACGAGGAAACAGGCCATGGAATGGATAAAGTTCCTCTGGATCTGATTAAATCAAAGGGCGCCTATACTGTAGACGGCGGAGATATTGGAGAACTTGAAAGTGAATGTTTCAATGCATGGAGCGCAGAAGTAACATTTACAGGAAAAGCCTGCCACACAGGAACAGCCAGAAGCGGAAAAATGGTAAATGCCGTTCAGGTTGTTTCAAGTTTCATTTCTTCCCTTCCTGGCAACATGAAACCGGAAACAACCGACGGCTTTGAGCCTTTCATTGCACCGCTTGAAGTAAAAGGCGGCATTGAAAGTGCCGAAGCTTATTTCCTTCTCCGGGCTTTCACCACGGAAGAAATTGAAAAAGAAAAGAAAATCATCAAAAACCTGGCAAAAGCTGCAGCTGAAGCTTCTAATGCAGAGGTGAAAATAAAATTCCGCATGCAGTACCTGAACATGAAGGCAAAAATCGATGCCGACAAAACAGGCGTTCTGAAACGTCTTCAGGAAGCATACAAAGCATGCGGAGTTGATATTGTGGACACTCCTATTCGCGGCGGAACCGACGGTTCCCGTCTTACAGAACTTGGAATCCCCACTCCGAACATTTTTACAGGCGGCCACAATTTCCATTCAAAAACTGAGTGGGCTTCCCTAAACCAGATGGCAAAAGCTGCCGACATTTTAATTAAGCTCTTGTGCCCTGAAAATTAGCGGGCGTTGCGGGCCGGCGACTGAGGCCCGCAGAAGGGGTAGCGGACAGACAACCAAGCGGAGAGAAGCAGCGCTGCTTGCAGAGGTGCTTCACGAAGCGACTTGCATGGGAGCGAGGGGGAGACTTCCCCCTTCAAAAAAAATACGGGTGGAAGGTTTTTTATGCACGAATACATTATTGAAGGCGGATTTCCGATTTCGGGAACAATTACAGCAAGCGGGAACAAAAACGCCGCGCTGCCTTGTCTTACTGCATCACTTTTAACAGCGGAGCCTGTTGTGCTTCACAATATTCCGGAAATTCGGGACACACAGGTCATGCTCCAGATTCTGGAAGCTTTGGGGGCAAAGGTGGAAAAACTGGAACTTCACAGCTGGAAAATCGATGCTTCAAATCTGACTTCTTCTACCCTGCCGGCTGAACTTACAAAAAAAGTGCGCGGTTCCATTGTTTTTGCAGGACCGCTTATGGGACGAACAGGTAAATGCGAGATGATGCCTCCTGGAGGCGACGTTATTGGCCGAAGACGCCTTGATACTCACTTTCTGGCACTGGAAATGCTTGGCGCAAATATCGCCGTAAACGGGCACTTCAATATGACTGCAAACAAGCTTAAAGGAGCCGACATCTTCCTGGACGAAGCTTCGGTTACAGCTACAGAAAACGCCGTTATGGCTGCCGTTCTTGCAGAAGGCGAAACAATTATTCAGAATGCGGCAAGTGAACCTCATATTCAGGACCTTTGCAATATGCTGATTCTGATGGGTGCAAAGATTTCGGGAATCGGAAGTAATATTATCCGCATTGATGGCGTGAAAAAACTTCATGGCTGCGAATACACCATTGGACCTGATTATATTGAAATCGGGTCGTATATCGGTATGGCAGCCGCAACAAAAGGAAAGATTACAATTAAAGGAATCAGACCTGCAGAAATGCGGCCGCTGAAAAGCCATTTTTCAAAACTTGGAATTTCATGGGCAATTAACGGGGATGAGCTTACAGTTCCAAATACACAGGAACTGAAAGTGAACCAGGATCTTGGGGGAATGACACCAAAAATTGACGATATGCCCTGGCCGGGATTCCCTGCAGACCTTACTTCCATTATGACTGTTGTGGCAACACAGGTAGACGGAACTGTCCTGATTTTTGAAAAAATGTTCGAAAGCCGCATGTTCTTTGTAGACAAGCTGATTTCTATGGGTGCAAGAATTACACTTTGTGACCCTCACAGAGCCGTTGTTTCGGGACCAAGCATGCTTCACGGCGACCATCTTGTTTCACCGGACATCCGTGCCGGTATGGCAATGGTGATTGCGGCTCTGTGCGCCCACGGAGAATCAAGAATCAGTAATGTTTACCAGATTGAACGCGGTTACGAAAACCTGGTAGAACAGCTTCAAAGCCTTGGCGCACATATTAAAAGAGTTGAGGTGGAGTAGATTTTTCACATTCTACTTTGAAGTAATAGAAGTGGCGTTCAACTCTACTATTGGGCCTTGAGAATTATTTGAAAAATCGAAATAGGAAATCAAATAATTTTCAGAAAACCCACTATGAACAAGGTAAAGTTTTTCACCCCGGGGGAAAACATTTCCTGTATACCAGAAATTTAAATCAGGTTTGTCTTTTGGGATTATTTCATTCATTTCAAAACTAAAATCACAAAAGAAAATATTACAATTTCCATCAGACATCATAATTTTATATGAATCACCAACAGGAAATATACTAACTCCATAAATACATTCTTTCCGTTTAATAAAAATTTCATTTACAAACTTATTTTTTTCCAGAGAAAAAATCTTCAGTCTGGAGAAAGAAGAATAATCATTTATCGGATTTTCCGAATTCTCATAACCAACATTTCCATAAACAACATATTTCTCATCCAGATAAATCGGCTCAAAACATTCCTGATTTTTCCTGATCTGTGTACAGC
>JAHBAD010000044.1 GCA_018385395.1 Treponema sp. | reverse complement strand
GGAGATTTATAAATACTACTTCTGGTATAAAGAAGGAAAATTTATGGTTATCTTAAATTGTATAGAAACTAAAACTAAGAAGTTTTTTATTGCCACTTCATTTTATGTGTTTGATAGTAATATTGCATATTATGAAGAATTGAGTAACAAAGGTGAAAAGATAATTTAGACAAAAAAAAAGGGCATCGATTGTTGCTCGACCCCTTAATTCCTTCTACACTTGGTAGATGAATCACTCTGCCTATAATATAGTCCGGAACTAGGCTTTTGTCAATAAAATTTATTTGTGACCGTGGATTGTAAATTTATTTGTGACCGTGGATTGTAAAATTTATTTGTGACCGTGGATTGTTTGGATTGCTGATGTTGCATCAGGTCATATTCTGCTTTATAGCATTATTGAGCATTATTGCACTTGTAGCTTCCTGAGAGCGGGCACTTTTATTTATTCCGTCCAGTCTTCAATCCGTAAATCTTCTATGCAGGAAAATTCTTTTGTATTATGAGTAATAAGGGTTCCGTTGTTTGCAAGAACGGTTGCGGCTATGAGTAAATCGTTGGGACCAATAGGGGGGCCTTTTTCTGTAAGAGACTGGCGAATAAGTCCATAGAAATGCGAAGCATCGCTGTCAAAATTTTTTACGTCAAAAGGTTCTAAAAATTGCATGTATGGAATAATGATTTTTTCGTAGCAACTGGAATTTCTTGCACCAAATTCCAGTTCAGCCTTTACGACAGATGGAATAACAATGGATTGAGCTGGAATCTTTTTGAGATGTTCAATAATTTTTGGATATTTTCCTTTTATGATGTACGAAATGATGTTTGTATCCAGAAAATATTTCATAAACTTTCCCGTTTTGCATCAAGGTCAAAACTAATTTCTTCTGGTTCTTCTATCTGCAAATCTGGAACTGCTCCGAATAAATCAAAAAAGCCCGCAGGATAAGTGGAACTCATATCCTGGATTTTTGCAGAAACGATTTTTGAATCAAGAGAGCAGGGAAAACGATTTTCTTTTACTGCCTGGTGAAGAAACATATCAATAGCAGAAGAAAGGCTCATTCCTAAAGAGTTAAAAAGTGATTCTGCCTTGTTTTTAATTTCTGGAGTTGTGCGAAAAGCAACTGTCAAAGTCTTATTATTCATAAAACCTCCCATAAAACACCGCGCTAGCGGCAAACTAAGGATTTTTATCACATTCCCTGATAATGTTTGCATTGTATATCAGGCTATAATAATTGTAACCAGTATATTAATAATATGCATAAATAACCGCGCTCGTTCTCTTCCTGGGAGCGGGCGTTTTTTTCATGCCTGAAAGATTTAGCGTTATTTCTATGACTTGTTCTGTCATATTTTACTTCTGGATGTTGCTTTCAATCACCCTTAGTTTTGCTTTCTATCTTCCGGTAGTCCTTTGGGGCGATGTTCATCCAATGATTGTAAAGTTGATGCTGTCTAAAACTTACAAAAAAATATCCTGAGGGAATTCTCTTAATAAAATCAAAACTTAAAAAAAATTGTGGTGAAATAGGGATTTATGGTTTAAAATATGTTAAACGTTTAACTTAATCATCGTTATTTTTGAGTAAAAAGGAGGAAAATAATGATTATTACAAAAAAAATTGTTGCTGCAGGTATAGCAGCACTTATGGTTTGTTCAGCAGTTTCTGCAAAACCAAAACTGAGCAAGAGCGAAAAAGCACTGTCAAAACAGCTTGAAGCTCAGTTTAAAAAAGCAGGTTATAAACTTCAGAAGAATGCAAAAGGAAAGGTCTGGGACTTTGAAGGAATGAACGTTCAGGTTGCAGACTGGTGGTCACCAGCAGATGGTCTTCAGGGACAGACTGCAAAATCACCTATAGAAGAAGATGGAAAGAAATTCCGTCAGTATGGAATGCTGGAATATAATTATACTTGTGATCAGTATGGCATTGGTGGATGGGGATCACATCCACAGACAGTTGCCAACTTCTGTACAACTGGTGGAGATGAAAACTATGTATTTGTTATCGACGGCCGTTCAATTTCTGCCGGTATGAAAGCAAACCTTTTCTATGATCTGTCTACAATCAAAAGCGTAGACTGGTCTAACAAAAAATGGAATAAAGCAGTTCGCGATAAGATGACAAAGGGAAGTTCTTTCTATGCATGTCGCCCAATTGATCCTGAACCAAAGGGTGGTGTTTTCTTCAACAAACGTCTTCTTAAAGAAGCCGGAATTGACCCTGATTCAGTTTATGATATGCAGGCTGCAGGTACCTGGACTTGGGAAGCTTTTGAAAAAATGCTGAAAGCAACAACTCGTGATATCGACAATGACGGTGTAATGGATACATTCGGTATGGCAAACCTTTCAACAGAATTCTGTCATCTGGCTCTTATGTCAAATGGTACAGCATGGATTGGAAAAGATGCTAACGGAAAATTCTATTCAATGTGTGGCGAAGATAAAACAATTGAAGCTATGAACTGGGTAACAAAAATGGTTCAGAACTATGAAAAGCCACAGCCAGAAGGATCAAACTGGGACTGGATGTATGCTGCATTCATCAACGGTGAAGTTGCTTTCCAGGCTGACCATGAATACCGTGTTGGAAACATTGCTGACATGCGTGATGACTGGGGATTCGTATGTTTCCCACTGGGACCAAACGGTGACAAAGTTTACAAGACTCTTCATGATGACAACGTATATGTAATCCCAGGCTGCTATGAAAAAGACCGTGCTGAAAAGATTGCAAAAATCTTTGACCTGTGGTCAGATCCAACACCAGGATACGGTGATGACGCATGGAAAGAAGATTACTACCCACGTTTCCGTGATGAACGTGCTGTAGATGAAACACTCCAGCTTATGAGAGACAATGGTATTGCTCGTTACGACACAATGATTTCTGGTCTGAACCTTGGAAACATTGTATGGTCAGTATACCCTGGATACAAAACAATGCAGGAAGCTGTAGAAGAAACAGCTAACTCATTCCAGGCACTTATTGACGAAGCTAACCGCTAAGATTGATTAAGCCTTTGAAAGCCGCATACTGATTATCCTGAAATAAGTTCAGGATGACGGGTGTGCGGCTTTTTTTTTGTGTACGGCTCGCGTCAGGGGGATTAGCAGCGCCGGAGGCGTCCCGAGCCCGAAAGGGCGAGTGGATGAGCCGCGTAAGACGGCGAACTGCGGTTGCCCCGACGGGGGCGTTGTCCCTGGAGCAGGGCTCGGGAGACAATGGCAAAGTCTCCGAGCACGGGAAAAAGTGCAGAATGACGGAATCTGTTTCGGGGGTGGGACAACGCCACCGGGACGCCCGAACTTAAAAACAAATCTTTCCGAATATCCTTATAGTACCGTTTTCAAAAATCCGTTATACTGTACATTCATTTCGTCGCTTCGCGGCTCGGACTCGGGAAGGGCGGGCGGGAGAAAATGAAAGGCTTTCGTATGAAGGCTTAACACTAATTTTTTACTGAACAGATTTTTCTCACAATAAAAAAACTGTTCTGCAGGGATAAACTCCTGAAGGATATTGAAATGAAAAAATTCAATGTCGTTGTTCTTTCAACAATCTTACTGGCAGTGGGACTTCTTACATCATGTGGAGAAAAAAAAGAAGTTCTCAGCATCTACAACTGGACTTATTACACACCAGATTCACTTCTGCGCAAGTTCGAAAAAGAATATAACTGTGTAATCAAGTGCGACTTCTTCGATTCAAACGAAGTAATGTATTCAAAATTGAAGGCCGGCGCAAAAGGCTACGACCTTACAATCCCTTCTTCTGATTACGTTTCAATTATGATAAATCAGGGCATGCTGGAAAAAATCGACCTTTCGAAATTTCCTAATGCTAAATATATAAATCCTGAATGTCTTGAAAAAGCCAAGGGCTACGACCCTGATATGACATGGTGTGTTCCATACTGTGTTGCAGCAAACGGTATTGCCGTAAACAAGACAAAGGTTTCAGACTATCCGCACTCTTACGACATTTTCGAAATGCCTGAATTCCGTGGACACATGACAATGATGGACGATATGCGTCTTTCAATCGGTTCGGCTCTCATGTACCTGGGATACTCTCTCAACACTCATGAAGAATCAGAAATCCGCGAAGCAGGCGAATATCTTAAAACTCACTGGCTTCCAAACCTTCTGAAATTTGATGCAGAAAGTTTTGGTAAAAACTTTGCTTCAGGAAACTACTGGGTTTGTGACGGATACGCTGAAAACATTTTCGGTGAAGTTCCGGAAGACAAGCAGGAAGAAACAATTGACTTCTTTGTTCCGGAAACAGGAAGCGGTGCTTACCAGGATTCAATCGTAATTCTTAAGGGAACAAAACATTACGATCTGGCTATGAAATTTATCAACTTCAGCCACGAGCCTGAAAATTATGCAGAATTCCTGGACGCCCTGAAGTTTCCTCCATATGTAAACACAGCAGCCGCTCAGTACACAAAAAAGAAGCCTATGTATCCGCCAGAGCTTCTGGACAGAGTTGAACTGAAAATGGACGTAGGTGAAGACCTGCAGAAATACAACGCAGTCTGGGAAGAAATCAGATTCGGGTTATAAAGAATGACTTCGAGTTTTGCTGTTTTTGCGAAGCAAAAATGGGAGCCTGTTGCGACCAAAGCAAAACTCGCTAAGCAAACCGAAGGTCTGCGACGGGAAGAAATAAGATTCGGGTTATAGAAATTTCTTCATGGGGCTGTCCCAAAAGTAATGACTGCTACACTAAATGTGGTGGTTTCGATAAACTCAACCACAGTAATGCAAACTTATTGGACAGCCCCATCTGACAGATTTAAATGTGTAAACGAGTTCTGTGAAGAGATGTGAGCCTTCGCAGAACTCGTTTTTTTTGCGGACAGCAGTTTTATTTGTTATACTATAAATATGAAAGCAACAGATACATTCAGAAACCCGGCCTTCGGACACAACTGTGCACAGGCCGTAGCAAACAAATACAAAGAACTTTATAAAAGTGATGATATCGTAAAAGAGTATGCCCCTTATGTAGGCGGCCGAGCTCCTGGCGGACTTTGTGGCGCACTTTTTGCGGCAAAGGAAGCATGCCCTGAACATGCAGCAGAAATTGAGGCTGACTTTGTGGCCGCCTGCGGGGCTGCAACCTGTCGTGAAATCAAAACTGTGACAGGAACTCCTTGCCCTTTCTGCGTAGATACAGGCGATAAGCTTGTTGAAAAGTATTCTTCAAAATAAATGATAAACACAACTCTCTGTTATATAGAAAAAGATTCCTCGTACCTTATGCTGCACCGCGTAAAAAAACAGAATGATCTGAATAAAGATAAATGGATTGGCATTGGCGGAAAGTTTGAAGAAGGCGAAAGTCCCGAAGAATGTATTTTTCGCGAGGCACTGGAAGAAACAGGGCTTACGCTGAAAAAGGCGGAATATCGCGGCATTGTCACTTTTGTAAGTGATGATTCTGAACATGGGCGCATAACAGAGTTCATGCATCTTTTCTGGTGCGGAGAATTTTCGGGCAATTTAAAAGTGTGTGACGAAGGAAACCTTGAATGGGTTCCGAAAGAAAAAATAAATGCTCTCCCTCACTGGAAGGGTGATGAAATTTTTCTTGATTTACTGGACCGGGAAAAGCATCCGGACCAGCCGTTTTTTTCTTTGAAGCTTGAATACACCGAAGGCCTTTTGAAGCGTGCCGTCCTTGACGGCATTGAACTTCCTTTATAACGATGGCGGAACTTAGTTCAGTCCGCAGAGAATCTGCAGGGCACTGGTATACTTTCTGAAGTTTTTCAATTCGTCTGAAATAAGTTCATAATGAGTTCCTGTTCTGTCAGAAAAACAGAATGTGTCACGGTCAAAAATTGAGCAGGCGTTTATGTCTTTAAGTCTGACTGTAAGGTTACTGAACTCAATGCGGTCTTTGTAGAATTTAAAATCCGTTACATCGCCTTTTTCTGAAACGCCTACATGGACAACGCTGTAGTCGTCACTGATTGCAGAAAGCGTACATTTGGAATCTTTGAAAAGCGGCTTTTGTACGCCTTCATTTTCTTCGATGTATTTTTTAAAGAATTCAGTCTGCCATTCATCCCACAAAGTGATGTTATTGAAATTAAAGTTGTCATCGAAAAATCCGTATTCACTGTAATCTGTAAGGTGACCGCAGTTTTTGCATGAAACAGAATTTCCTGAAGTTTTGATTACACCAATGCCGTGACATTTGGGGCAGACGTAGACTGCACATTCCATTCCTTCGGTCAGGTTTTTCCATAGAAGGAACGGTTTCCTTCCGGGAAAAGACAGATGTTGTAGCCGCTTTTCACTTTGCGAAGTACTTTGGTAATTGCAGAAACGTCCCTTGCGCCTGTTCGCCACTATATCCGAACATTAATTTAAGGATAGGTCTGAAGACAACCCAGGCAAAACGCCATACACGAACGTGACGGCGGTGGTTTTTAAATTCGATTTTTTTCTCGTCCATAATTATTCTATTATAAAGGGAGAATGAGAGATTTAAAACCTGCAAGATAATATTTTTGTTTTCATATAATATAAGTCTATGAATCTTAATTTCAGTGAGCCTGTGGATCATATTCTTGTTCGGGCGGGATTTTGCAGTGACAGAAGTTTTAAAACTTTTATCAGAAAACATAAAGTGGAAATCTGCAGACAGAATAATTCAGAAAATCCAGAAAAGGAAAATGTTGTATCAAGAAAAATTCTTGTAGATAATGATTTCGATTCTGTTTTTGTTGACGGAAAGTTGCTGGAACTTCCGGAACATCTTTATATCATTTTGAATAAACCTGTTGATGTGGTCTGTTCCCGGGTCAGCGACAGCCATAAAACTGTTTTCGATTTTCTTCCGGATCCAATAAAAAATCATCCTCTTTATGAACATCTTCATGTTGCCGGTCGTCTGGATTCAGATTCCCGCGGACTGGTATTTCTTACAACAAATGGATATTTTTCTGCATCTCTTGCTCGTCCGGAAACTCATGTGGAAAAAATTTATGAAGTAAGACTATGGGATTCTGTTTCCCTGGAAATGCAGATGGAGTATAAAAAAAAGTTTGAAGAAGGATTTGAAATTCCGCCTGAAAAAAAAGGTGAAGCTTTTTTCTCAAAACCGGCAAAGATTTTTTTCGAAGATTCAAAGATTATTGTGAAGATCAGCGAAGGAAAGTTTCACCAGGTTCGCCGAATGTTTTCAGCCCTGGGGAATCAGGTGACAGATTTGAAAAGAGTTTCCATTGGCGGAATACTTTTACCGGAGTCTCTTTTGGAAGGTGAAATGAAAGTTTTACGGCGTGAAGACTTTGTATAAAAAAAAAGCTGCCATCATGTAGTGCAGAAGTGAAGTGCACCGCATTCAGGCAGCTTTTCAAGTTATTTGACGTATGAGTAAGGGTTGAGCGATCGTTTACTGAAGCAAACCCCTAAGTCTATATGATACTGATAAGAAATAGCAAATGGCTGGATTTTTTTATTTCCGCCAAGATTTGCATCATCAATTGAAAAGAAATAATTATTTACAATTGTCCATTTTTTTGAGATAGGAAAACGCGGGGTTCCAAGGAAACCGAGACCAAGATAACTCATATGATATTCATCAGTCAGCTGATACATGTAATGCATACCTAAAGATAAATCTATAGGTACGTATTTAATTTTATCAAAAGTATAGGTAGCTCCCAGAAAGGTGTCCAATGCATAATTTAGTTTGTTTTTTGGGAACTGTTTCATTCCATTAAATGCATTGTAAAATGGATAATATGCGGCAATCTGAACTGTAAAATCAAGAAGCTCGTATAAATCCACAGTCTGGAAATTTACAAAACCTCCGATGAGAAGATTTTCCCTGACGAAATTTGAACGGTCAGACATTTTTTCAATTCGTGTAAGCTGGCCGAAAGATACACCTTCGTTCAAAATAAATTTGAACTGGAAATCAGAACCATGATCTGATAATTCTGGTAATTCTGCAAATAAAGATGATGTAAGGAAAATACTGAAAATAATGGCAAATATCTTTTTCATTTTATCCTCTTCTAGCGGGCTGTATGATAAAGGGTAAGAATTCTTGTTCCATTATTTGCAGTCCATGTAAGTGAAAGCATAGCTCCTCTGATATCCCATTCAGTGTTACGTCCGTAGTTCTCGTTTTCACCAACAATATTAAAAATCAGAACATTGTCTATTGTTGCCCAGTTACCTTCGTAATTGATTGAGTTGTCACTTGAATCCTTTATGGTAGCAGAAAAGTTTCCGTCATCTCTGAATTGAATTTTATTTCCGTCATTGTCTGTCCAAGTTCCGTAAAGCGGGCTTGGTGTATAACATCCGACAAAAAGTATTGATGTAATAAAAATAATAGAAAGTGTTTTAATAATGTTTTTCATAGTTTATTCCTTAGTGTTCTTCTCCGACAGTCCAGCTTACCTGGCCTTCGCTAAATAATTGGTTTTTATTCAGATCATATGTTTCCACAAGGTAGTAACCGCCACCAGCTGCACCACCTTTAATTTGAAGATTGTTGTAAACAGCATATCCCGGATACATACCAGAACAATTAACTTTTTCATGCATGTTTCCATTTGCAGACATGTTTGATGTTGTATCAGTGTTTCCTGTTAGAACATAATAAGGACTTCCATTTACTGTGAAGTCACAATAGTTCTCATAGTGCATAGTGATTTCAGCACCAAGTCCTGCAATAGAGGCGTTATATGAAAGTGTTCCTGAAACATCACCATTAATTGTTTCTGATCCTAATTTATCCATGTCATTTGATTTATGCATGAGTTTAAGTTTACTCTGCGATTTCATAATAGTTTTATTGTATTCACGGAACCACTGGCTTCGGGTTAATGCGCCGTAGCCTTGAGCATCAGAACCATTTGACGGATCATTTCCTTTTTTGCCTTGTCCCAGAATATTTACAGAAACGACTTTGTAGTAATAGATTGTTCCTGCACGACCAATTTCATTTTCATCAATAAAGAAAGTATCTGTAATTGGAGTTTCAGTCAGTTTTCTGAATGATGAAGTTGGGTTTGTTGACCGGTAAACAAGATATCCTGAAGGATCTTCTCCTGAAGGTTTTGACCATGTAATTTTTACAGGATAAACTTCGTTTGTATTTGGAGAATATTCCAATAATTCACCACCTGCAGTTTTTGTTGCAGTTACTTGTGTAGGAGCAGAAGGAGTAGGTGCTACTGCAATACTTTTTGAACTTTCAATGTTTGCAGAATTAACAGTAGAAACTTTGAAGAAATTGTGTTTGCTTGTTTCGTACTGAAAGTATCCGTCAGTTCCTATTGTAAGTTCTGTTGGTGAAATAGTTGCAGCTGCTTCTGAGAATGATCCTGAAAGATCTTCGTCAAAATAAATTTTGTAAGAGAAATTTGAATCTTCAAGTAAATCATAACCTACAGCTGGAGTCCATCTAACGTATATTTTGTCAGAAGAACTGCTGTCGGCAAGTTCGACATCAGATGGTGCACTCAAGAGAAATCCTACAGCAGGTGAAGGAGATGATGGTCCTGTTTTTGAGAATGCTGATTTGTTTTTGTCTCCGTTTGATTCTTCAATTATGGACTGCATGTAAAAGTAATATTTAAGGCCTGGTTTTAATCCATCTGTAACTGTACATGTGGTAGTCTCTTGTGGGATATTGTTTTTTACAAGGGTGTAAACGTTATCTTCTGAGCTTGTTCGGTAGAGAGCGTATGTGAGAGTTCCTTCATGCGGTTTAGGTACAGCGTCCCATTTTACAGTTAAAGAGTTTGTGCTTTCTCCTTTGCCGTCTTTTACGGTGATTCCCGAAGGTGCTGTAGGTGCTCCAGGTTTCAGAGAATAACCAAGTGCCAGAGTTGTAAATGCTGATTCTGAACCATTTGGAAGTCTTGCACAGACTTTATAATAGAAGTTAGTTCCCTGTTCAGATTCGGCAATAAAGTTAACGTAAGTTGTTGTGTTTGCAAGAATGGTATCGATTTTTTCCATGCCGGTTCCATCGGAACTTTTTCCACGGTAAATAATATAGTTCAGTGCGCCATCAACAGGAAGCCAGGTAAGAATAATTTCTGTTGTAGATTCTCCTTTAGTGGCGTCCAGACTGGTAGGGGCTGGCAGCAGCCAGCCAAGTCCTTCTGTGTCATTCTGGAGGATGTCTGTGTATTCGCTTGATTCAAGCCCCTGGAAAACATTTTCTGCACAGATGCGGTAATAATAACGGTTTTTGTATTCTTCGTTTGTTGAAGTTGGATTTGTAAGAATTACATCTGAGTATGTTGTGTTATAAACCTGTTTTTCAAGTACGGCAAAATCATCTTCTTCTGGAATCAGATAAGTGCCGTTTGAATCTGGTTTAATCACGGCTCGTTCAATACGGTAAGAAGCGGCATGTGAAACCGGAGTCCAGTTCAGTTTTACGGAGTCGCTGTACAAACCTTTTGAAGCAATAACCTGTTCTGGTGAATCCAGAACTGAGATTTTTTCTTCTTCTTTCAGAAAATCTTTAAGATTTGTCTGAGGTGTATGCGTGTCCATATTAATTTTGTCTTCGAACCAGGTATAACAAGAGGTAAAGAGAAAATTAAGAATTAAGAATGAAGAATTAAGAATTAATTTTGTTTGCCTTTTCATTTTTATACCTCCTTAGTTCGACCAGGATACTTTAATAGTGTTATCTTTTAAAGTT
>JAHBAD010000032.1 GCA_018385395.1 Treponema sp. | reverse complement strand
AATGGACACTGATAAAGCGTTAACAATGACTCCTGACGTCATGAAACAAGATATCGGGCAGCCGGATGATTTTTACAAAATGGCCTTTCAATTCCAGCGCATAATGATGGTTTACGAAAGTGCAATCAAACAGATTGAAACAAAACTTGACATATTAAATAAAGAATACAAGGTAACAGGAAACAGAAATCCTATACAGACAGTCAAATCAAGAATAAAAAGCCCTGACTCAATTGCAAAAAAACTTGAAAAAAAGCACATTCCAGTTACCTTCGACGGCATGATAGAAAACCTTCATGATATTGCAGGCGTTCGTGTAATCTGTCCCTACATTGCCGATATTTATACAGTCCGGGATATTCTACTGAAACAGCCTGATTTAACTCTTCTTGAAGAACATGATTACATAGAAAATCCGAAAGAATCTGGTTACAGAAGCCTTCATATAGTTGTTTCTATTCCGGTTTATTTAACTGATTCGGTTCAGAACGTAAAAGTTGAAATCCAGCTTCGAACCATTGCCATGGATTTCTGGGCAAGTCTTGAACATGAGCTGCATTATAAAAATGAAGCAAAGGTTCCAGACTCTATCCGCCGGGAACTGTTCCGCGTCGCAGAAACTATTGCCATGACAGACAGAGAAATGCAGGAAATCGCCCTTGAATTAAGGGAACTTGAATAGAAAAGACCTATTTCTTGTCTGATGCAAGTTCATGAAGACTGTCATAAGGATAAAGTTCCCCAAGAGTCGTCTTTACCGAATTTTCAAGTGTCGGACCAAAGATTACAGGAGTATCTGCAGGTGCAAATTCAGTAAGAACCTGACGGCAGGCACCGCAAGGCCCTACAGGATAGTCTGAAGCCGGAGTTGCAATGGCCAGGGCCTTGAATGTCATATAACCTTCTGAAACCGCTTTGAAAACGGCAGTTCGCTCGGCACAGTTTGTAAGTCCGAATGAACGGTTTTCAATATTTACGCCTGTAATAACAGAACCGTCTTCCATTAATAAAGCCGCACCTACAGGAAATTTTGAGTATGGTGAATAAGATTTCTCTGAAATCTCAACTGCTTTTGCGAATAATTCTGACATCTCCATAAAGAATCTCCTTTTTGTTTATTTTTTCTTCAATATAGTATAACATAAAGTATCTATGAAAAATAAAAAAATCACATTCTCTGTTCTTTTCGTAATCATTTTTTCTATTTTATATTTAATTCTTGCAGGCCGTCCTTTGGGAAAGGAATATCATTTTGAACCTGAATGGGAAACCAGCATCTTATCTCCTGTATCCGTCCCAGATTCCGAAAAAATCTTTCCATTCAAGCTTTCAGATAAAGCAGGATATTTTGATGAACACGGACATATTACACAGACAGTAAATATTCCTGCATCATACAAAGCTTCCATTTCACAAAATTATTTATCCGTTTATCCAATTAACGCAGAAAGAACTGATTTTTATGATTTATCAGGAAACAAAGCAGGTACAATCGAAGCTGCAGGTTTCCCCCATTTTGTGAAAGACAAAGTATTTGTATTCCTACCAGGAGGTTGCAGTATTTCCCGTTGCAATAATGAAGGAAAAACAGTCTGGACTTATGAAGGAGTTATTCCTATTACAGCATTTGTCTGCAAAGAAACATCCACAGCAATCGGGCTGGCAGACGGTACAATAAAAGTTTTCAACACAGAAACTGGAGAAATGACACTTGAATATGCGCCTGGCGGAAGTGATAACCCTGTTATTCTTGGCATTGATATTACAGCCGATGGTAATTACATTGCATCAGTTTCAGGTCAGGACCGTCAGCGTTTTGTTCTGGCTCACAAGGAAAACACACAGGTAAAAATCATACACCATAACTTCATCAACGAAAATTATGCGCTTCAGTGTTTAATACATTTTACAGATGATGAAAAATCTGTTTTCTACAATTACAAAAATGGACTTGGGATTTTTGATCTGGAAAATGAAAAAAACACTTATATAAAAATTGATTCAAGAATTATATCTGTCGAAGAAAGTGATAGCATGGTTTTCTTTATGGGTGTAAACAAAAATAAATACACGGTTTATCTTATAGAAAAAAGCAATTCTCTGGCCGGAAGCTTTAGTTTTACCGCTGATACAGCCTTCATTCGTTCCGATAATGAAAACCTCTATATCGGAAAAAACAACTCACTTTCAAAAATAAACATTTCAAAAAAATAGGATTGATTATGAAAAAAACATTATTTTCTGCATGTCTATTATTTTCAACTCTTTCGCTTCAGGCTTTTGAATGGCCTGTGAAAAATATAAATACGGAATCTTTCAAATCTTATTTTGCCCAGAACCGGGGAAAAACACTGTCAACATCCCTTATTATTCAGGTTTTGCCGGAGAAGGAGAAAGAAGAACAGTTTATTCCAGAGGTAAATACATGTGACGAAGGAAAAATCCTTGTTATACTTTCAGATTTAAAAGACGAAAATGATTTTTTTCCTTCAACTCTAGGACAGGCTGTTATTATAACTCACAACGATAATATGCTTTCCGTATACGGAAATCTTGAACCTTATGTTGAAAACAGATTTGATGACGGTCCATATATTAAAACCGGAACAAATATTGGTACAGTTTCAAATTCAGGATGGACAGAAACTACAAACAGTCTTGAGTTCAAAGTAATCGATACGAAGAAAAAAATTGCAGTAAACCCGAGAATTCTTCTTCCAAGAGTAGAAAAAGAAAAATCCTTTGCTCCAAGTGAAATTGTTGTTGAAAATAAAGATGGGAAACGTTTCGATTTAAATACAAACAGATCATTTCTTTCAGGAAATTATCGTTTTTATCAGAAACGAAATGAATCTATGACTCCATTAAAATCATCCATCATTATAAATGGCGAATTATTCGATGAACTGAATTTTGAAGAAATCTTCCAGAAGGAAAACCAGATATTTATTTCAAGTAATTCAAAAAAATATAGTACAACAGAAATATATCCCGACCAGAAACTTCTTTTTATAGGAGAAGCAAGAATTTCAAAAGGAAAATCCGTAATAACATTTGAAAACACCTCCCTTCTGGAAGAAAAAAGAATCGCAAATTATGCCGTAAACATTTACTAAGAGTTTTTTCCTATATTTTATAAAACCATGAAAAAGATCTTATAAAAATCTCTATTTTGCCAATAATAGAATTGAGAAAATTATTAACTGTGGCAACGGAGAGAGTTGCAAAAGATTCAAAAAGCATTTCTTCGAAAGAAGGAATGCTTTTTTTTTATAATTTGGGCGTCCCCGCTCACTGCGTTCGCGGTCGGCGTGACTCCCGACTACGCGGTCAAAGCCGCATCGGTCCTTCGGACTGCCCCCTTCGCGGCCATCCTCCGTCTGCCTGACGCAGGAAAGTTCACAGCGGCTATTGAAAAAAACGGCGGGTTTCCCGCCAAGCCAGCAGCTCGTCGCAGGGGCTCCTTACTTCCCTCGCTCAAAATGCTCCTCGAGCATTTTGACGGCATAGCCGTCGCTCGGTATATACGACCTCAGCCCACTCTGTTCGCTTCGTCGTTTGCATAGTAAAAATTATTTAAGTCGCCGCTTACGCTGCTTGCGCATACGTCGCTTCGCGCCGTTTGCATGAGAGGAAATTATTAAGTCGCCGCTTACGCGGCTTGCGCATAGGCCAGCCGTTCACTCTGCTCACTGCTGTCCTTTGCTGTAAGGAAATTATTTAAGTCGCCGCATTCTGCGGCTTGTGCATACGTCGCTTCGCGCCGTTTGCATGAGAGGAAATTATTTAAGTCGCCGCTCACGCGGCTTGCGCATCAATTTCCCGCCTGGCTGTAAAGAAAAATGTACGTAGGTGAAGTGATCCGCTTTCGGAGAAAGTGAAGCGGTAAGTCTCAGGCAGTCAGTTTTTTTTATTTAACAAATTTCCTAGTTATACGGGTCAGTCAAGGGACGGTCGCAAGCTCCCTCGAAGCCCTGTGACAGACCCGTTTTTAACTGCGCAAGA
>JAHBAD010000031.1 GCA_018385395.1 Treponema sp. | reverse complement strand
ACAAAAATCATGAGGCGGTTATTCATAAGGATTCCAAGATCATTGTAAACGTCATCAGAGAAGATATGTTTTAATGTAATAATGTCCAGCATGCTTTCGGTGGATTCTGTGTCTTCCGGGTGGAAAACTTTATAAAGCTGGAATGCGTACTTCGGATCACTGAAAAGTTTTGTAAAAACTGTGTCCCGTACTTTGCGGTTCAGTTTGCGTTTTGTTTTAAAATAATCAATAAGATTCATTTTTGCTCCATTTAATAAAAAGTCAGGAGAATATCCTGCACTATATAAATGGAGTTTTTTTAACAAAACAGGAAAGAGGAAAGAAAAAATATGAAAAAAAAGGTTCCCCAAAAAAATTTACTAAGTTTTTTAGAGAACCAGAATAATCAATTTTTACTAAATCAACGCTTACGTTATTCATCCAATGTTATGCGGTTTCCCGTATAGAGATGATAATAGCGGCCTTCTTTTGCAAGAAGTTCTTCGTGGGTACCGCGTTCAATAATATTTCCGTGTTCCAGAACAATAATTTCGTCTGCATTACGGACTGTTGAAAGGCGGTGTGCAATAACAAAGCTTGTACGGCCAGACATAAGGCTGTCCATTCCGTTTTCAATCAGTTTTTCAGTACGTGTATCGATTGAACTTGTAGCTTCATCCAAAATCAGTACCGGTGGATTTGCAACGGCTGCACGGGCAATTGCAAGAAGCTGGCGCTGTCCCTGGGACAGACTTCCACCATCCCCTGTAATTACTGTGTCATAACCGTCCGGAAGATGTCTGATGAAAGCGTCAGCATTTGCAAGCTTTGCAGCTTCATAAACCTGAACATCAGATGCATTAAGGTTTCCATAACGGATATTTTCACGGATTGTACCTGTAAAAAGATGTGTATTCTGCTGAACCATACCAAGCGAACGGCGGAGAGAATCTTTTGAAATCTGATTCAGAGGGATTCCGTCAAAAAGAATCTGTCCGTTTTCTTCAGGAACATCATAAAAACGTGTAAGCAGATTGATAGTTGTTGTCTTTCCAGACCCTGTTGAACCTACAAGAGCGATTTTCATACCCGGTTTTGCGTGAATGTTGATATTATGAAGAACTGTCTTTTCAGGTGTATAACCGAAAGTTACATTATCAAATACAACCTCCCCTTTCAGCTGTGAAAGTTCGTTGTTTGAAGGATTTTTCCATGCCCACTCCCCTGTGAAACCATAAGACTGAACAAGATTAATTTTCCCATCAGAATCTTTTGCTTCATAAGCATTTACAAGGGCAAATTTTCCTTCATCAACTTCAGGCTCTTCATCAATAACTGCAAAAATGCGTTCAGCACCGGCAAGTGCATTAAGGACAGCGTTTGCCTGCTGGCTCATCATTCCTATTGGCTGGCTGAAGTTTCTGGTAAACTGAAGGAATGCAACAATGGTTCCAAGGTCAGTTGCAAGAATCTTTGGAAGTGAACCGCCCATTTCTTTTGTAAGGATTGCAAGAGCGGAACCTGCAATTGCGATTATGGCATACTGAATATGAGAAAGGTTATTGTTGATTGGTCCAAGAATGGCACCGAATGTATTTGCTTCAGTACCGGCCTTACGAAGATTTTCACTTAAAGCGGCAAATTCTTCCTTTGCCTTTGTTTCATGATTGAAAACCTTGATTACTTTCTGACCTTCAACCATTTCTTCAACAAAACCATTTACCTTACCGATATTTTCCTGCTGGGCGCGGAAATGTTTTGCACTGTTTTTTGCAATTACAGCAGAAAGCCACATTACAAGAAACAAAGTAATTAATACAAGAACGGTCAGCGGCAGATTCATTACGAGCATCATTACGAAAAGTGACACGATTGTAATGAGGGAAGAAACAAGCTGAGGAACAGTCTGTCCCATCATTTCACGGAGAGTATCAGTATCGTTTGTGAAACGGCTCATAAGTTCACCGTGAGTATGCTGGTCGTAATACTTTGCAGGAAGTTCTTCAAGACTTTTAAAAAGCTTAACGCGAAGGTCATAAAGAACTCCTGTAGAAATTTTCATAATCAGACGGGAGTTAAGCCACTGGGCAAAAGCTCCCACTGAATAAATCACCATTACCATTACAAGGAAAGAAAGGAAGCCTGAAAGATCAGGATTTTCCTGTCCGATAAGCGGCATGATGTAATTGTTGATTGCAGGTTTTATCATGTAACCGCCTGCAACTCCGGCGCCTGAACTTAAAAGAACACAGATAAAGACAATTATCCAGAGACCTGAATATTTCTTCATTAACTGGATAAGTCGTCCGATTGTTTTTTTAGTATTTTTGGGTTTACCAAATCCTTTTGCTGGTGGCATAAATCAGTTTCTCCTAACTTAATCGATGTCAGCATCACCCGAGCCCTGAGACTGGGATTCGTTAACTTCACGATAAATTGCATTGTTTGCAAGGAGCTCGTCATGAGTTCCAACACCATTAATTTTTCCGTCATCAAGAACAATAATCATATCAGCATCCTTTACCGAAGAAATGCGCTGAGCAATAATGATTTTTGTTGTTTCTGGAGCCAGTTCCTTAAGGCTTCCGCGGATACGGCTTTCTGTTGCTGTATCAACTGCACTTGTTGAATCGTCAAGGATAAGAATCTTAGGCTTTTTCAGAAGTGCTCTGGCAATACAGAGTCGCTGTTTCTGACCGCCGGAAACATTTGAACCGCCCTGTTCAATATAACTGTCATATTTGTCTGGGAAAGTCTGAATGAAAGAATCTGCGTCAGCTGCCTTACAGGCTTCAATCATTTCTTCATCAGTTGCGTTTTCATTTCCCCATCGGAGATTGTCTTTTATGGAACCGCTGAAAAGAACATTCTTCTGAAGAACCATTGAAACTGCATCGCGGAGAACAGTCAGGTCATACTCCCGGACATCTACCCCGCCAACTTTTACAGAACCTTTTGTTACATCGTAAAGGCGTGGAATAAGAGACACGAGAGACGATTTTGAAGAACCGGTTCCGCCGATAATTCCAACAACGGAGCCAGATTTTATTTCAAGGTTGATTCCAGAAAGCGCAAGATTGTCTTCTTTTTTAACATAAGAGAAGTCAACATTTTCAAAAGAAATGCTTCCGTCTTTAACTTCCATTACAGGATTCTCAGGATTATCAACATCAATCTTTTCATCAAGCACTTCGACAATACGTTTCATGGAAGCTGTAGAAAGAACGATTCCCGTAAAGATAAAGCCGACCATCATAAGAGAAGAAAGGACCTGTGTTACATACGTAATGAAACTTGTAAGTTCTCCAACCTTCATTCCGCCAATGATTACCTGTTTTCCGCCAAGCCACATTACTGTAATTACTGTGGTGTAAATAACAATCTGCATGATTGGGAAAAGTAAAATTATTCTTTTTTCAGCTTTTACCTGAGCCTTGCGGACTTCATCAGCGGCCTTTTCGAATTTTTCATTTTCAAAATCTTTACGGACATAAGCTTTTACGACACGGATACCGATAAGGTTTTCCTGAATGCGGGCGTTCAGGCCGTCATACTTTTTGAGCATTTTTTCAAAAAGCGGATGGGCTGCCATACCGATACTTACAATCGCAACTGCAAGAATTGGAATGGCAACTGCAAATACTAATGAAAGCTTTGCATTCAGTTTGAGTGCCATGAAAGTTCCTGCAATAAGCATGAAGGGAGCACGGAAACACATCTGGATTATCATACGGTAAATATTCTGGATGTTTGTTACGTCTGTTGTCAGACGGGTTACAAGACTTGCAGTACTGAACTTGTCGATATTTGCAAAGGAGAAGTTCTGAACTTTGTTGAAAAGTCTTTTACGAAGGTTGTGGCTGAAGCCCTGTGAAGCACGGGCTGAAAAAATTGAACCGCCACAACCGCAGATAAGTGAAATGATTGAAAGTCCTGCCATTAAAAGGCCCTGGCTCAGAACAATAGAAAAGTTTCCCGCCTGAATACCATCATCAATCATTTTTGCCATAATAAGTGGAATAACAGATTCCATAACAACTTCACCGACCATTGAAACCGGAGAAAGAGCGGTATAAGCGATGTACTTGCGCTCCATACCTTTTGTGATTTTTCTAATAGATGACATAAAAGGAAATTTAATAAAAAAAAAAGTCCCTGGCAAGGGACTTTTTATAATTTTCCATTTATCAAGATTATCATTATTTTAATAAATCATTGTACCGATTCCGCGGTCACTGAACATTTCGATAAGAAGAGAATGTGGAACACGACCATCGATAATATGTGTACGAGGAACACCGCCGTTCAAAGCTTCAAGACAGCAGTCAATTTTTGGAAGCATTCCGCCTGTAAGGACTCCTGTTGCTTTCATGCTTGGAATTGCCTGACGGTCAATGCGTTTTACAAGTGATGTCGGATCTTCCGTTTTAAGAAGAACGCCAGGAACATTTGTCAGCTGAACGAATTTTTCGGCTTTAAGTGCTACGGCAATTTTTGCAGCGGCTGTATCAGCATTAATGTTGTAACGGCTGTTATCGCCTTCTTCCCCCTGAGCAACTGTTGAGATTACAGGAATGAAACCGTTATCAAGAAGCGACTGAACGATTTCAGGATTAACATCTGTAACCTCCCCTACAAAGCCAAGGTCTTTTTCAGTTTTCTTTGCACGAAGAAGCCCCGAATCTACACCGGAAAGCCCAACAGCTCTTCCGCCTTTTTCAAGAAGAATGCCGACAATTTCTTTATTCAGTTTCCCGGTCAGAACCATCTGAACAATTTCCATTGTTTCTTCATCTGTATAGCGAAGACCGTCAACAAATTTAGATTCTTTACCGATTTTTTCAAGCATTTTGTTGATTTCAGGCCCCCCACCGTGAACCAGAACAACCTTAATACCGATTGTATTTAGAAGAACAATATCTTCCATAACTGCAGCTTTAAGTTCTGAATTAAGCATGGCGTTCCCGCCGTATTTTACAACAACGATTTTACCAACCCACTGTTTGAAATATGGAAGGGCCTGAGCAAGAACTTCTGACCACTGGTCATTTGTAAGTAAAGAATTTTCGTCGTTCATTTTTTTCTCCGTCCGGACTTTTTATGTACGGTAATCTCCGTTAATTTTTACGTAGTCATATGTAAGGTCACAGCCCCAGGCTGTAGCTTCGGCATTTCCATCTTCAAGAAGAATCAGAATCTGAACTGCTTCTTCCTTAAGAATCTTTTCAGCTTTTTCTTCATCAAAAGCAAGGCCGACACCGTTATGAATTACTTCAATTTTTTCACCACACTTGTCACAGCCGAATACTGCATCGGCATCATCAAAATAGCGTGATTTACCCGCAATACTCTTAAAAAATACACTTGTTTTTTCAGGATTAAATTCAGCGCCGCTATAACCCATAGCACAAAGAATACGACCGCAGTTTGCATCCTGTCCGAACATGGCAGCCTTTACAAGGTTTGAACCTATTACTTCTTTTGCAAGAACCCGTGCTGTTTCAAGGTCTTTTGCGCCACGAACAACACATTCAACAAGGCGGCTTGCCCCTTCTCCGTCAGCTGCAATTTTCATTGCCATTACACGGTTGATTTTATTTAAAGCTTCAAGGAATTCATCGTAATCAGGACCTTCGGATGTAATTTCTTTATTTCCTGCCATTCCGTTAGCCATAATACAAAGGGTATCATTTGTAGACATATCACCATCAACAGAAACCATATTGTAAGTTCCTGCCACAGATGAACGCAAAGCCTTCTGAAGCATTTCAGAAGAAACTGCACAGTCTGTTGTAACAAAAGAAAGCATTGTTCCCATATTAATATGGATCATGCCGGAACCTTTACACATTGTTCCCATGCGGCAAACTTTTCCGCCAACAGTAAACTCAACTGCACATTCCTTGAACTGAGTATCTGTTGTCATAATAGCAATGCGGGCTTCTTTATTTCCGTCTTTTGAAAGACCTGCTTTAAGTTCTTCTATATTATTCTCAATTTTTGTGACATCAAAGGGAGCACCGATAACGCCTGTTGTATAAACAAGAACATCTTCTGCCTTGATTCCAAGTGCTTTTGCGGTACATGAAGCCATACGTTCTGCAGCTTCATAACCAGCCTGTCCTGTACAGCAGTTTGCATTTCCAGAACATTCAATGGCAGCCTGAGCGGTTCCCCGGGCAATGTTCTTCATTGTGTATTTTACACTTTCAGCTTTTACACGGTTTGAAGTAAAAACTCCTGCAGCATTACAGAGTTTTTCAGAATAAACCAGTGCGGTATCATTTTTTGTTCTTGAAGCTTTGATTTTGCAAAGCATCCCGTTTGCAGTAAAGCCCAAAGGAGCACAAACACCGCCTTCAATAAATTTAATATCACTCATAGTTTTCCTTACTGCGGGGTTTGGGGCGCAGCCCCGGAGAAAGGGGTGTGCTGAAAACCGCAGGTTTGAAGCCAGGGGAAAGGCTTTTCCCCTTTATTGTTTTTTACTGAAAATTCTGTAGTTCATCCATGGGAACAGAGGATGTTCTGCTTCCAGGTTTGTAAGCCATTCTGTACTTACTGTATTTGAACCAAGAGAATCAAATACCATTGTGAAGGCATGAATGCTTTCTGTGAAAACTTTCTTTACATATTCTGGAGAAATATCTTCATCAAGCATTTTTGCCCAGCCGGAATCCTGTGCAATCATAAGTTCTTTTGCAGCAAGGTCAAGAAGTCTTGCTTTAAGACCAGTATCTGTCGGGAAACGGTCTGCAAGGTCAACCATACGTTCACTTGCTTTCATTACATAACGCATCATCCAGCTGTTCTTATTTGAAAGAAGGTTTTCACCGTACCCTGCACCAAGGTTTGAAGCATAGTAAGGTGTGATTTTCTGAAGATTGTACTGATTCTTAAGCAGGTAACGACAACTTGTAAATTCAAAATCAGCTTTATCAGCCATTCTGAAAAGCGAATCAATCCATGAAATTCCTTCACTCCAGTTATGACGAAGATCATCCAAATTGATTACAACAGTTTCTGAAACAAAATCTGTATTTACTGCAACTTTTGATGCGGCATCCAGTTCTTCGTTCATGCGGGTAATAAAATCTTCAGCATCTTTCTGAACCTGAGCCAGAGCTTCTTCAGGATTATAGATTTCCGATTCATTTTCAGGGATTACCGAATAATCATCCTGCGAATCATCTGATTTATTGAAATATTTACAGCCTGAAGCATAACGCGAAGTTCCGTTATCGATAAAAGGAACAATATCCTTTGCTGGAAGATCGAATGCTGCATCACGGTTTTCATTTCTGTAAACAGGATTTACTGCATAACCGTCATCCTCATCAAAAAGAACTTTGTCTGCAATTTTCTTTGCAGTAAAAGCGGCCAGAGAATTGTAGAAACGGCAAGGATAGAAAATTCCGTCTTCAGGAAGTTCTTTTGCAAGCATTGTACTTCTTGGATCAAGTACTGTGTAGTTGATACCGTAAGCACGAACAATACTTTCAACGCCTTCTGCATAACCAAGGTCCGGAAGCCAGAAACCGTCAGGAATTTCTCCAAAGAAATGTTTGTAAGCCAGAAGTCCTGTTTCAACCTGAGCAGAAAGGATTTCTTTCATTTCTTTATAAAAAGGCATAAACAGACTGGTTCCTGTTGTGGCCATTATTTCAAGGCATCCGTTTTTCTGATGTTCGGCAAATTGAGGAACAAGTCTCATGCCGTAACGTTCTGTAAAATCTGCACGACATTTTTGTATATGTTCAAGACGTTTCTGAGCCAGGTCTTGAACTTTCTTGTTCTTTGAAACCCGCTTTACTTCCTTTGTACAGAAAAGTTCTGCGCGAGTAAGCCATTCAACATACTGTGCCTGAACCACTGTATCTTCTAAAAGTGTACAGAGAACAGGTGGAAGAACCATCTGAATTCTGAAAGGAATCATGTCTTCTTCAAGCTTTTCAAACATCCATAAAAGAGGCATGTATGTATCTGTTACAGCTTCAAAAAGTCTGTTGATTTCAGGAGCATATTTCTTTACATCTTCTTCCTGAAGATGTCTGATATATTCCTGATTTGCATTCAGTAAAAGTACTAATTTTTTCTGTGGCATAAACTCTAATCCTGATTTTTTGAAAAAGACTGTCTATGATTTTCATACTGATCAGTAAGGATATCTTCCATTCCTGACAGTTCGATAATCTTTGAAAAAACCGGTTCAGTTCCCGGGTGAACATTATTCAGGTATTCAGCGCCTTCAGGAATTTCCACAACAGGTGTACTGGCCAGAACGCTTCCTGTAGTTGCATTTGCATATACAAGTTCAATTGTCACATAACGGCAGTCTGTATTCAGAAGAACATGCTGCTCCTGACTTGAACTAAGATTCTGAATTTCATAAGCACTTACAGGCTTTTCTCCCCCTTCAACCTGACTTCTTGTTTCGTAAGAACAGATTCTTAGCCTCAGAGTACAGGCACGTTTCTTAAGCATAAGACGGTCTGCTTCGCTAAGGTTCCAGAAAACAAAAACCCATGCAGGATTTTCCAAAACAGCCGAAATCTGAGTTTCATTATAATTTTTGGGGAGTACAACTTCACTTTCAGAAACGTCAGCTGACACCATCATATCTTCATCTGCGTTTCCTGCATCCTGCAGAACGTCAATAATTTCTGCAATCAAAAACTGTCGGTCCAGATCTTCAGGAACATCAATTCCGTATTCATCTGCCAGTGTTACCAAATCAGAAAAGGAAAGTGATTCAATGTGACCACGATCCACAATCATTTTTTCCATAGGTTCCTATAATAGTGTTTTTATGGGGTTATGACAATTCAAAGATTTCCATATTAATTTTGGGATAATCTTGTTAACTTGTATAAACCTCCCATATTATAGATAATCATTACCATGACAGCACCATTTGCACGATTAATCATTAAAGACTACAAAAATTATTCGGATTCTGTAGTTCGAAGAAGCTACGGTATTTTATGTTCCGCAGTCGGAATTTTCTTAAACCTTATTTCTTTTGCAATGAAAATTATTGCAGGTATCATTTCAGGTTCCGTTGCCATGCAGGCAGATGCCTTTAACAATCTTTCTGACGCTGCGTCTTCAATTATTTCCCTTTTAGGCTTCAAACTTTCGGGAAAAAAACCTGATGCTGATCACCCTTACGGACACGGAAGAATGGAGTATATTGCAGGACTTGCAGTTTCTTTCCTTATCCTGATGATGGCTTTTGAACTTGGAAAATCATCACTTTCTTCTATATTAAAGCCTGTTCCTGTAGACGGAAACATTGTTTCGCTTATAGTTATGCTTGGCTCAATTGCCATAAAATTCTATATGTATCTTTACAATCACTTTACAGCAAAGAAAATCAATTCTCCTTCCATGGAAGCTGTTGCAAAAGATTCCCTTTCCGACATGATTTCAGCTGTTGTAGTAATCATCTCGATTATTCTTTCGCGTTTCACTTCCCTTCCTGTAGACGGCATAGGTGGTGTAATTGTCGCCTGTTTCATTCTTAAAACAGGAATAGAATCTGCAAAGGAAACCATGGATCCGCTCCTTGGACTTCCCCCAGAAAAAGAATTTGTTGAAGCGGTTGAAAAAGCCGTTCTGGAACACAAACCTATTGTAGGAATTCACGATATGATCGTTCACGATTACGGTCCTGGTCGCCTTTTCCTTTCACTCCATGCAGAAGTTCCTGGAAGCGAAAACATTTTCGATCTTCACGAAATTATAGATGAAACCGAAGTGGATATTTCAATTAGATTCAACTGTCTTTGTACAATCCACATGGATCCTATTGAGACAGAAAACGAACGACTAAAAGAGCTTAAGCAGCTTGCCCGCCGTATAGCCGTCGAAATTGACGATAAAATTACTATTCACGATATCCGAATGGTTCCAGGCGAGAGACATACAAATCTGATTTTTGACGCAGTTCGTCCCCATGAATGTAAACTTTCAAAAGAAGACTTGCAAAAAGAACTTGGAAGCCGCATACATGAAGCCGAAAATGATGTATACTGTGTCATCACAATTGATGATCCTTTCGTGAACTAGGAAAAATTATGCTCTGTAACTTAAATTATGGTATTGTTGGTCTTGGAATTATGGGCGGTTCATTTGCCCGTGCCATCCAGGAAAATATTCTTGAAGTAAAGGAAGCCACAGGTAAAATCTATGCCTGCGACAGAAACGAATATTCACTTAAAGAAGCCCTTAAATATTCAGTAATTGACGATGGTTTTTCTCCGGAAAATGTGGATGAAATGCTTAAAAACTGTGATGTTGTCATAATCTGTCTTTACCCGGCTCTCATCGTTGATTTCATGAAAGAACATAAAACCGCTTTCAAAAAAGGCGCCATAGTAACTGATATTTCTGGTGTTAAAGCCATTTATAAAAATCACTTTGACGAATTCGAAACAGACGACTATGACTTTATTGTAGGTCACCCTATGGCCGGTGGTGAAAAAGAAGGCTTTGTTGCAGCAAAAGGCGAATATTTCAAAAATCACAACTATCTTCTGCTGCCCCGTTCCACAAACAAACCTGAAAACCTGAATCTGCTTCGGGAACTGATTTATTCAATCGGTTTTTCAAAGATTACAGACACGGACATCGATACTCACGACTACAACATCGGTTTCACTTCCCAGCTTTGCCACGTTGTAGCGTCGGCAATGGTTTTGAGTGCACCAAATGATGAAATTACTGCCTTCGGCGGCGGTTCTTTTGAAGACCTGACCCGAATCGCCATGATTAATGCACCGCTTTGGACTGAACTGTTTCTTGAAAACAAAGACAAGCTTCTGCCGCACATTAAAAATCTTGGCGACCAGCTGAAGCTTTTTGAAGAAATGATTCATAATGACGAGCGCGAAAAAATGGAAAACGTTCTTAGAAACGTACGCCTCCACCGCCAGGCAATGCAGGCAAAATAAAAAACAGGAGAAATATATGGCAACTATTATTGATGGAAAACAGATTGCAGCTGATACAAGAGCTGAAGTAGCAGAAAGAACAGCAAAACTTAAGGAAAAAGGAATTACCCCTTGTCTTGCAGTAATCCTTGTTGGCGAAAATCCTGCTTCCGTTTCTTATGTTACAGGAAAAAGAAAGGCCCTTGCAGAATGCGGAATGGAAGACCGTTCTCTGGACCTGCCTGAAACAACAACAGAAGCAGAACTTCTGGACCTTATTGCAAAGCTCAACGCCGATGATTCAGTTCACGGAATCCTGGTTCAGCTGCCGCTTCCAAAACATATTGATGAAGAAAAAGTACTCCTTGCCATTGATCCTGCAAAAGATGTTGACGGATTCCATCCTGTAAACGTTGGAAACATGGTAATCGGGAAAAAAGCATTCCTTCCATGTACTCCTCACGGAATCATCGTTCTCCTTCAAAAAATGGGAATTGAAACAAGCGGAAAACACGCCGTAGTAATCGGTCGTTCAAATATCGTTGGAAAACCTGTAAGCCTTCTTCTGGCACGCCGCGACACAAACTGTACAGTTACAATGTGCCACACAGGAACAAAAAACATGGCCGAAATCGTAAAACAGGCTGATATCATTGTTGCAGCAAGCGGACATCCGAACACAGTTACTGCCGACATGGTAAAAGACGGTGCTGTTGTAATTGATGTTGGTGTAAACCGTATTCCAGATGCCACAAAAAAATCAGGATTCCGCCTTGTGGGAGATGTTGATTTCGAGGCCATCAAAGAAAAAGCCAGCTTTATCACACCGGTTCCAGGCGGAGTTGGTCCAATGACAATCGCTATGCTTATGGTTAATACTCTCGAATCAGCAGAAGGAAGAATTTAAGTTTCAGCCACAAAGAAAACACACAGAAACACAAAGACATTCTTCTATGTGCTCTTTGTGTTCTCTGTGGTATAAGAACAGGATATTCTGGAGATAGAAAATGACTAATTTGGGATTTATTGGATTTGGAAATATGGCACAGGCTCTGGCCGGTGGTTTCTTAAATAGCGGACTTATTTCAAAAGAGAACATGTTCGCCTTTGCACCAAACCAGACAAAACTTGAAGAGAACACAGGAAAACTTGGAATCAGGTCATGCAGAACTGTAAAAGATGTAGTTTCTGCCTGTGATACCCTTGTAATGGCTTGTAAACCATATCAGATTGAAGGAGTTCTTAAAGAAATCCGCGGTGAGTTAATGGGAAAAACTCTCATTTCCGTTGCTGCCGGATGGGATTACGCAAAATATGCGGCAGTTCTTTCTATTGAACCAAGTCCTGTAACAGGAGAATACTGCCGCTTCCAGTTTGTAATGCCAAATACTCCTGCCCTTGTAGGCGAAGGCGTTCTTCTTTTTGAAGAAAAGAATTCCCTTGAAGAAAATGAAAAAGCTGAAATCGTAAAACTTTTTGAAGCAACAGGATCTGTAGCATTTCTTCCAAGTAACCTTATGGGAATTGGAGGTGCTGTAACAGGCTGCGGACCTGCATTTGTTGACCTCTTTATGGAAGCCTACGCTGACGCAGCTGTAAAATATGGAATTCCACGTCCTGCTGCATATAAACTTATAAGCCAGATGGTTCTTGGAAGCGCAAAACTTCAGAAAGAAACAGGCGAACATCCCGGAGTTCTTAAGGACAATGTGTGTTCCCCAAACGGAACAACAATCCGTGGTGTTGCAACGCTTGAAGAACAGGGCTTCCGTAATGCCTGCATCAAAAGCATTGATGCAATTATGGAATTTAAGAAGAATTAAGCGGGCGTTGCGGGCCGGCGTTTGAGGCCCGCTGAGGGGGTAGCGCCCAACCGTGTGGGCGCGAGGGGGAGACTTCCCCCTGCATCAGGAAATTAAAATGGAAGATATACAAAACCAAAGCGACAACAGACAGATTCCTCTTCAGAAAGTAGGTGTGAAAGGACTTGAATACCCTGTTCAGGTTCTGGACAAGCAGAACAAGATTCAGCACACCACCGCAAAAGTGGATCTTTTTGTAAACCTGCCCCACCACTTCAAAGGAACCCACATGAGCCGCTTTATTGAAGTGTTTCATAAATACCATACCGATATTTCTATCAAACACTTTACAGCCATGCTGGAAGAAATCCGAACAAAACTTGAAGCTGAAAAATCTTTCGGATCCATCAGTTTTCCGTATTTTATAGAAAAAGAAGCTCCTGTAACAAAAAGCCCTGGCTTTATGAGCTACCAGTGCCGTTACGAGGCAGAAGTTTCAGAAAACGACTCAAAATTTTACATTTATATAGAAGTTCCTGTAACAACACTCTGCCCGTGCTCAAAGGCAATCAGTGAATACGGAGCACATAACCAGAGGGGAAAAGTCCGTGTTAAGCTTCTTTATTCAAGCTTCTTCTGGATGGAAGATATTATCCGTGTGATAGAAGAATCTGCATCGGGACCTCTTTATTCTGTGTTAAAGCGGCAGGATGAAAAGTTTGTAACAGAGCACGCCTACGATAATCCGCGCTTTGTAGAAGATGTAGTCCGAGAAGTTTATCTGGCACTCCGAAACTTCCCCCTTGAAAAACCTTTCGAATGGTTCAGCGTAGAAGCAGAAAACGAAGAAAGCATTCATAATCACAACGCTTACGCATATACAGAATACAACAGTCAGGATTAATATTTCATGAAAAGAATCCGCATTGCAGATTTTATAAATCCCGAAGATAATTTTTTTACACTGCCTTTTGATTTGAATTGTAACGACCGGTCTGGCGATGCCTTAAAAACACAGAATCCTGAGGGACGGTCTGGCGATGCCTTAAAAACAAAGAATCCTGAGGGACGGTCTGGCGGCTCGATTTGGGAAAACTTAAATCTTTGCATGAAGTCCGACAAAGCCCGCTGGGGCATGACACTTTGCAAGGCAGGTTCTATGCGTTTCCGCTGGAACGAAACAAATCCCAACAGAGAGAACAATTTTTCAAAAATCTTCCCGGATAAAACACACATAGTTGTTCCACTTCAGCTGGATCATACAAAAATCATATACGACATAAAAACTTCCGAGGACACAAAGGAAAAGATCGGAGACGGCATCATTACAAAAAATCCGCTTCTTGTTCCAACAATCACCATTGCCGACTGCATGCCCATTTTCCTTTATGACCCCATAACAGAAGTTTTCGGCATAGTCCATTCAGGATGGAAAGGAACAGGAATTGTTTCCGAAGCAATAAAACTTGCAGAAAGAAATTATGGAGCCCGTGCTGAAGACTTTCTTGTAGTCCTTGGCCCACACATTCATGACTGCTGTTATATAGTAAATAAAGAACGGGCAGATTATTTTGCACAAAACTTTACACCCGAATGTATTGAACCACTTGAACTCGATTCACTCTCAAAAGAAGGAGCAGAAGGCAAAAAACTACCCGATTTTGTTTGGAACAACGGAAACGGCCCGCTTTTCAGGCTTTCAATTGAAAAAGCAAATCTATCTGTTCTTAAAGAATGCAGAGTAAATGACAGCAACATAACCGTATGTGAAGACTGTACTGCCTGTACCAAAGGAAATATTTTCGGGTCTAACAGACGAGAGACAGCCGCAAAAGGTAAAGAAAACTTTACTGTAATGGCAGGATTTGTCATAAAAGAGTAATTTTTCTAGGGTATTTTCCGTAAATTTCTTAAAAATTTACAATCTTCTTTCTTGTTTTAGCAAAAAAACACCTATAAGTAAAGTATAAAAAAAATATGAGAGGTGTTATATGACAGACTTTTGGAAAGCAGAAACAGCACGATTAATATTAAACAATTTCGAAAATGAAAATTCAGAATTAAGAAAAGTAGCAACATCATTTAAAGTCAAAAAACTTTGGCTGAACACAAAAAACTATAATACAGTAAATCCTGCAAAACCAAATCCAAAAGACGAAAAAGACAAAAAAAATAAAAATAAGAAAAATAAAAATTAATCTCCAAGAGAAAGCATTTTAAATCCGGGCGTCCCCGCTCACTTCGTTCGCGGTCGGCGTGACTCCGGACTACGCGGTCAAAGCCGCTCCGGTCCTTCGGACTGCCCTCTTCGCTGCCATCCTCCGTCTGCCTGACGCAGTAAAGCTCACAGCGGCTATTGAAAAAAACGGCGGGTTTCCCGCCGAGCCGGCAGTTCGTCGCAGGGGCTCCTTACTTCCCTCGCTCAAAATGCTCTTCGAGCATTTTGACGGCATAGCCGTCGCTCGGTATATACGACCTCAGCCAACTCTGTTCGCTTCGTCGTTTGCATAGAAGAAATTATTAAGTCGCCGCTCACGCGGCTTGCGCATCAATTTCCCGACTATATTTTATGAAGAACGTATGCAGAAGAGACCGTCTGCTTTCGGGGACAGTGAAGCGAAAAGTCTCAAGATGACAGTTTTTTTATTTAACAAATTTCCTAGTTATACGGGTCAGTCAAGGGACGGTCGCAAGCTCCCTCGAAGCCCTGTGACAGACCCGTTTTTAACTGCGCAAGAA